>CAIJLM010000444.1 GCA_903821495.1 uncultured Chthonomonas sp.
AGGACGCGCTCCCCTGCCGGGCTATTCACGCTCCATCACCCCCGGCGACATTGTGATAAAGTTACGCGCCGCGAAGTTGGAGAGCGATAGAATTGAACTCGTCGCCCCGCCCTCTATGAGCGTTACACGCTCCAAAAGCGATGTCGCCACAAGCAAACTCGCGCAAATCGCCCTCAATACGGTGCGCGAAGCGTTGGGAGAGACCCCCGGAACCTCCTTCGAGGCGGTTCCTCCGCTCAATCCGCCGATACTGCCTTCGGGAACGGTGCGCTATATCGCGGGGGCGTTTCACGGAAACCCGGAAACCGGAAACCTAGTCGTCCCCATTAGTATCCTCGTAGACGACAAGCCTCAGCAGACGATAGATGTGACCGTAAAAGTGAAGCGCAAAATCAAGGTCGTTGTCGTAACCCGCATTGTAGAGGCGCGTGACATTCTGACCTCCGACGACGTAATGCTCGCGCAAATCGAACTGCCAAGCGGCTTCACTCAGCCCATCACTGTACTGAAGGACGCTATCGGTAAGCGCGTAAAGCGTAGACTCTTCCCTGAAAGCCCGCTCTCGCCTCTGATACTAGAGACTCCTCCCGCCATCAACGCGCAGGATAAAGTAACGCTTGACTTTGTGATAGGACAACTGGAACTGACCGTTCTCGTGACCGCAAGGCAGAGCGGCGCAGTAGGCGATACTATTCGCGTCTACTGCGAGGACACGAAAAAAGAGATAGAAGCGACTATTGTGGACAGCAAAACGGTTCGCCTTGCCGGAACCAACTAAGAGGAGAAAATCCCATGCGTATCCTGACCCTTTTTACTTTACTTGTTTTTATACCCGCGCCTACTGGAGCGGATGCAGACTCTCTTTTCCCCGTGAAAGAGGTAAAGAAGAATCTGCGTGGTAGTACGAATACCAACCTCGCCTCGCTCTACGCCGATACTCATGCGAAGAACGTGGGCGACATCCTCACCGTCACCATCGCGGAGAACACCACCGCGACAGCCACCGCAAACTCTAAAACGTCGAAAGACGAAACCGTAAGCGGGGTCACTAGCACAGGGCTGTTCAATCAACTCTTTCGTAGTCTGAATATGAGCGCGACCAGCAATCGCGCCGCAAACGGAAGCGGGCAGACTGGGCGCACTGGAACCCTCACAACGACCCTCTCCGTTCAGGTGAAGGAGATACTGGATAACGGCGTTCTGAAAATTGAGGGGTCGCGCCTCATCACTATCAACAAAGAGACCCAGCGCGTTACGCTTACGGGCATGATTCGTCCTGAAGACATCACACAGGATAACGCTATCGCCTCCACCCTCATCGCTGAGGCGCAGGTGAAGTACGATGGCAAAGGCATTGTGGCGGACACCCAGAGAATGGGCTTCCTAACGCGGATTTTTCGCCTTATTTTTTAGGAGCGCCTTTCTCCCTAGTCATCCCTTCCCGCTTTGGGGTAGGTTGTAGGAGTTATAGTATCTATGAAAACCTCTCTGTTCCTCGTGGTTGGTTTGGGCGCGTGTTTCGCCGCCTCTGCGCTCTCTGCGGAGGAGCTAGACACGGCGCGAACCAAAACCAACGCCCCAAAAGATAAGGTCTTAACGCCCAATAAGACGGCGAAAAACAACGATAAGCCCGCCGAAACAGGCGCGAAGCCTAAGCCTATCCCCCCTCTTGAGAAACTCTCCTACGAGCAGGGGCAGGTTCGCATAAAAGACCTTGCAGATGTGCAAGGGGTGCGCGGCAACCAGTTATTCGGATACGGTCTAGTGGTGGGGCTAGAGGGTACGGGAGACGGGCAGTTGAGCCTTTTCACCGTGCAAAGCACAATGAATATGCTCCGCAAACTCGGCACGACGCTAAACATCACCCCGCAACAGCTCCAACTCAAGAACGTCGCCGCCGTCATGGTGACCGCCGACCTACCCGCGTTCGCCCGTAAAGGCGCGAAGATAGATGTCACCGTCTCCTCGATTGGCGATGCGAAGTCGCTGCAGGGGGGCGTACTACTACAGACTCCGCTTCTCGCGGCGAACGGAGATGTCTACGCCGCCGCGCAGGGCGCTATCTCTATTGGAGGATTGAACATTTCGGCGGGGGGAGCGAGCGTACAGAAGAACTTCGTGAACGTAGGGCGCATACCGAAAGGCGCGTATGTCGAAGCGGATGTCGAGACCACCCTCAGCGAAAATGGAATCGTGCAACTCACCCTGCGCGACCCCGATTTCACGACGGCGAGCCGTATCGCCGATGAACTTCGCAAGCATAGCTACGTCGCGCAAGCCACCGACGCGGGGAGCGTGAAAATAGGAGTGCCGCAGGAGCAGGGCAGAGACCTCATCCACTTTTTAGCGGAGATAGAAGCCGTTACAGTGACCCCCGATATACAGGCGCGTATCGTGATTAACGAACGAACTGGAACGGTAGTGGTGGGCGGAAATGTTCGGCTCGGACCCGGCACTATCTCGCACGGCTCTATCAGCATAAAAATTGATGACACGCCTATTATCGTCCCGCCCGCCCCATTCAGCGATGCGCCCGGTATCGTGGTTCCGCACAAAACTGTTGAGATTAAAGAGGAGAAGGCGAAGTTCGCGCCCATCCCCGCCACGAAGACGGTAGAGCAGATGGTCAGCACGCTCAGTCGTTTGGGACTCACCCCCCGCGACCTTATCGCTGTGCTTCAAGCCATGCATCGCGCTGGCATGATAACCGCGCAACTGGAGGTGCAGTAGTGCCCGGAAATGTTAGTTTGGATGTAGACAAACTCTTGAGCCACGCGCCTGGGGGCGATACCGCCGAAGCGAAAAAAGCGAAACTCAAGAAGGCGACGCAAGGCTTTGAGTCGGTCTTTGTAGGCCTGATGTTGAAGCAGATGCGGAAGTCTCTGGATAACGGAAAGTCGGCGATGGGAAATAGCTCGGAGTCGAAACTCTATAAAGAGATGATGGACGAGGCTCTGGCGGGGCGTATCAGCGAGGGCGGGAGTTTCGGGCTTGCGAAAACGCTCTATCAGCGGATGGAGAAACACCTCGATTTGCCGCAGGAGGCGGTCATTCGAGAGAGCATTACGAAGAAAACAGGATAGCGCGGACTGTGTCGCCCATGCGCTTTATCTCTTCGATGTTGTGTTTGAACAAATTGTGGTTCCATAACTCCAATGTTCCGTTTTTACAATCCTCGGCGAGTTGTCTTCCGATTGACTCTAGCCTGCTTTTTATTTCAGCGCTTGTCTTCTCTGGATTTGACCGGACTTCGAGTACGAAAACTCTCTCCTTCAGTTCTTCTGGAATGTATTCCTGCACCTCACCATACCTGCTCTCTTTTTCATCGGAGTTAACCAGCCTTTCTACTAAAACCCATAGCCCTGAACTCTTACGCCCCAGTAGTTACGAAGCCCCCTCTTAAGTTTGTGGTATGCTATACGTGACGCTCTACAGAGACCGCTTCCTCAGAACTCTGGTCGCGCATCAAGCATTCTAATACCGTCTCGTCCAGGGGGTAGTAGACCGCCAACTGTGACACGAGAAGACAAAAGGGTAACGATGAACCTACTTTACAGGCTTGCACTATCGTGTGCAACCGCGCTCGCGCTTGTCCCCGCTATCGCTGAGGGGCGGATAGGCTCCGCCCAGAAAACGCAACAGGGTAGGGAGCGCCTCAATATCACCGTGACGAGCCACGAGCGGCGCACGCTCTACCATTCGCCGCAATCGCCCGGCTACACCTGTTGGGCGAGTATCTGGCGAACCTCTGAAGGAGAGGCGGCGGTGACGTTTACACAGGCGACGGGGCGTAGAGCGGGGTGGAGACCTCGCGCGCCAAAGGCGGTGTTACATCGAATGCCGCTTGCCAACCAACAGATACCTGAGTACGATATGACGGGCTTAATTCTTGAGAATGTCTATCTACGCTCTAGCGATAGCGGCAAAATATGGCGGAATACAGGAACTGAGCCTTTTGAATCGTGCCTGAACGGAATGACCGGGAGCGGTATCGTCACGCTTCCAGATGGAACGTCGCTCAGAGATATTTGGGGGCAGGCGCTTCCCTATTGGGATGTTCCTTCAACGGGCATGATGCAACGCTCTACAGACGACGGTAAAACATGGGGAGCCCCTGAGACGCTCACAAAAGACCCGCGCCTTCAGACATGGCCCAAGCGGATACGTATGCTACGCGATGGGCGCGTTCTAGTGACAGGAGCCGCCAGCCCCTACACGCAGGAGAGTTGGACGTGGGAGACGCAGATTCCCCGTATTCGCCCGTGCCTCTGGGTCAGCCAAGAGCGCGTAGGGAAGACCTCCCGCACACCGCAATCGCCCAACCCGCCCGCTAACTTGACGTGGATAGGTCCTCTCTACCTTACCGCTGTAAACGCCAATTTTATCGGTGAAGAGTGGGATGCTGTCGAGCTGGAGAGTGGCGACCTGCTAGGCGTTATGAGAACCGCCTCGTTCGACGCTAAAGGGAAGTTCCTCCGGCAAGAGCGCCGTCAGTGTCTGCTTACGAAACAAGGGAGTACGTGGGTTCCCGGCGCTATCGCGCCCGCTCCTTTTCCCCATTCGGGACACCCTGAACTACTACAGACTCGCGAAGGCGTAACGCTTCATATCGCCTCGAACGGAATATCATGGACATCGGATAGAGGAGCGACCTGGACGAAACTACCAGCGCCCGGCACAGCCTACTACCCCAGCGCCATTCAAACCGACGACGGCGCGATACTGGTGGTCAGCCATGTTGGTAGCGATGACCCTTATGGCAAAGTAGACCAGTCCATTATACTAGACGTTTTTCGTATCTCTGTACAACGCGTTAAGCAGTAGCGCCTAGCCTAACGTAAGTTGCAACACTACTCAAATGGGAGGAGGACATCGTGAGCCATCTTCGCGTTAGTTCCAACGGGCGGCATCTTATTAAGGGCGACGGAACCCCTTTTTTCTACTTGGGCGATACCGCTTGGCTGATATTCCAACGCCTCAACCGTGAGGAGACGGAGGAGTATCTGCAAGACCGCGCCTCCAAAGGCTTCACCGTTATTCAAGCCTACGTCGTTCGCGGGCTTGGCGAACATCATCCCGACGGTCCCGTCAATCTATCGGGCGCGTTTCCGTTCCTAAATAACGACTCTTCTCAGCCGAACCCCGCCTACTTTGAGAATATGGACTACGTTATCCGCAGGGCGAACGAACTCGGAATGGCGATGGCGCTCGTCATCGCGAAGTCGTGGCATATCAATCCGCATCCTGAGCGCATATTCGATGTAGAGAGCGGCTACGCCTTCGCGAAGTTCCTCGCGGAACGCTACAAGGACGACGAAGTGATGTGGTATGTCGGCGGCGACTCGAAGCCCGGTAGCGACGAATCCGTCTGGCTTGCGATGGCGCGAGGCTTGAAAGATGGCAGCAAGGGCGAACAACTTGTCTCCTATCACGGTTCAGGCGGTACAACCTCTGCGACGTGGTTTCATAACGCCGATTGGCTCGACTTCAACTCCATTCAGTCCGGGCATGGCTGGGCGGCGAAGACCTACAAATACATCGAAGCCGACTACGCGATGTCGCCGCCAAAGCCAACTATAGATATGGAGCCTTCCTACGAAAATCACCCCACAGGCGCGAACTCGCCCCGTATAGATTCGCATCAGGTGCGGAAGGGCGCGTACTGGGCGATGCTGGCGGGCGCGGCGGGGCATGGTTACGGCGCGATGGACTTATTCTTCATGTACAAGGAGGGGGATGCGCCCTTCCCGCGTGACGGGTATCAGTCGTGGCGCGTCGCGCTTGCCTATGAGGGTTCGCGGCAACTGGGCTATATGCGCCGTCTCTTCGAGCGGTTCGCGTGGGAAAAGTTGATTCCCGACCAGTCGCTTATTGTTTCGGAAAACACGGAAGACGAAGACCATGTTCAAGCCGCTATCGCGAATGATGGGAGTTTCGCCCTGCTCTACATTCCGACGGGAAAGCCTGTAATGATACGACAGGGCAGACTACCATGTGATGAAATAGAGGCGAAGTGGTATAACCCGCGGATTGACTCCGAGATTAGGATAGGGCGTATTTCCTACACAATGCGGATTAAGTTTACGCCCCCCTCAATAGGCGACAAAGAGGACTGGGTGTTGATTTTGATTGGGGTTGGTTAGACTGATGTTGTGGGAGGCAACGGGGCGATATTGAGGGCAAAGCGAAGCCGTTTGCCACATTCACGGAGAATCTGCTGGATGTAGACCCGCATTTCGTCGCGCCGAAGCAGGGCGACTATCGCCTGCGTCCCGATTCGCCTGCCTTCAAGGTTGGCTTCAAAGCGCTCCCATTAGATAAAATCGGACTGTACCGTAGCGCGGAGCGGGCTGAAAGGTCGAACTGAGGAAACGGAGGAGAGCCGTGAGGAAAAAGTCTACCCGAAGAACCGGCAAGAAAGTGACCCATGCACACTGGTTGCCCAGCCTCGACTCTGATGTGCCGGAGTTGCAGGCACTTGTACACGCCGCAAAGAAGGTTGGAACTATTCTGAATGTAGCGATGTTACTGTCTCTTATGCTCTTCCTTCTTGCAGAGTTGAGCGGACTGCTGGCGGTTCCCTTTGATTTAATCATGATACTACTCAAGGCGTTCCACATCCCAGGCTTCCTCGCGCCCTGGCTTGGCAGGATTGTGGATTCCCTGTTTTACGTAGCGGGAACTTTGTTTGAAGCCCTGGTCATCCCGCTTGCTTTGGCTCCGTTCGGAATCGTCCAGCGCTTCTGGCAGACTGCGCGACTGACCAAACGGATTGAGGCTATCGGCGACCCCGCTACGATTCCCCTGCTCCTGTGGATGTATTTTCGTGGCGGCGCGGGAACTGGAACGCGCAAGAGAATCCTGAGCCTGCTGAATCGTCTCTCGATGGAGGTTACGGAAGACAAGGCGCAAGATATGGATAGTCGAGCCATTAAACAGATGAACCGCGCCCTCAAAAAAGAGGCGTTCCGCAGGAACGAGGGTGCGAAGGGACTCTGCCTGATGCTTATCCAGATACTACAATTTATGGGAAACTCGGAATCGGTTCGGATTGTGGCGGCGATAGCGGGAGAGACAGGGCGGCGCTCCTCAGACCCCGCCCTCGTGGAACTCGCCGCCCGCGTTCTGCCGGATATGCACGTCCGCGTGGAAGCGCGAGAAGCCCCGTGGAACCTTCTACGCGCCTCCGAAGCGCCGGAAGACCCCGACACGCTCCTGCGCCCCGCAGCAGTCGCCCCACCGGAACCGAGCGAACAACTGTTGAGACCAAAGGTAGAGGCGAATGAGTGAAGACCTGACACCCGTTGAGGCGGCGCGTGCGCCCCGACAAATCGAACTGACAGAACGGAGACGAAAATGCAACGACGCGAATTTCTACAGGGCGTGGCGGGGGTATGCGCTCTGGGAGCCATTGCCGACGGTTCGGCGGAAGGAAGCGAAAAGATGGCGAGAGTAAAGTGGCAGATAGGCTGTTTCAATCGTCCCTGGGGGGCGTGGAGTTACGACGTTGCGCTGGAACAGATGCGCGAGGCGGGCTTTCACACAGCGGGGATACTCGGCGACCACAAGGGCGAAACCTTCCTCGACCCGGAAGCGACTCCTGAGTATCTCGACGCACTCAAAAAGCGTATCGAATCGCGCGGCTTGAAGGCGACCATGGGGCGGCTCCGTATCCAACACAATACGCCGATTGACGAAGCCATTCAGAAGGTGCATCAGCAGATAGACAACGCCCGTCATGTTGGCTTAAAATATGTGATGGCATTGGGTACGAGTAACCCCGCCGAATACGACCACTTCTACAAGGTGATGCAGGAGGCGAGTTCCTACGCCGCAAAGAAAAAGGTAGAGTTAATCTTCAAGCCGCATGGGGGCTGCTCCGCCGATTCCGACGACATTCTGCGCTGTCTTGAAAAGGTGAACCATCCCAACTTCCGCCTCTGGTACGACGCAGGCAACATTATTCACTACACGGGCAAAGACCCCGCAAAGGAGGCGGAGCGCGTAGCGAAATACGTCTCCGGTTTCTGCGCGAAGGACTGCGCTCAACTGCATGGCGATGTGATGTTGCAGTTCGGAACGGGAAAGGTGGATTTTGTCGGCGTGTTTCACGTCCTCAAAGAGGCGGGCTTTAAGGGCCCCGTGATGATAGAGTGTTGCGCGGGCAAAACGGTGGAGGAGGTGACAGCCAACGCTATCGCCAATCGCGTGTTTCTGGAGAACCTGTTCGCTACGTTGTAACCGTAAGAGTTCAGGGTTACGGGAACTTGGCGCTTAACCTCACCCCGCCTCTCCTTCGCAAAGGAGAGGAGTTTCTGTCGTTTGAGATTGGGAAGCCTGTGCGAGTGGTTCTAAGTTTGGGGCTTGGTGCATTTGTTTCGCGTGTTTCGCGGTTTTTACTCCCATAACCCTGAACTCTTACGCGTATGTCATCACGGTATATGTCAGGCAAGGAGGATACGACTTGGAGTTATCATTATCCATTGAGATGGGCGTACGATATCGCGAACTTAGGCTTCAGTTCGCTGGGCAGCCTTGGGTCTGCGACCTCTACTATTTTGCAATTGATGATATGGTGCTATCAGAGGGGGCGGGCAAAGACAAAGCGCGTATAGTCCTCCGAAGGCTACTTGACCAGTGGCTTACTGCGGTAGAAAACATACCCGATGGTGGCGCAGTCTATCTGCCTTATGACTTCTCCGACCAATATACAGGGTGGTTACGCTGTTCACGGCTGGGTAGTTGCGTGGATGTGTGTCGAGGTTGGGCAGAGTTAGAGGGCTGGTCTTTTGCTCCATCAGATGTTGGAGAGAGGCTGTTTCAGTTGACAGGGTTCCAGTCACTTGGTCCAACAGTACAGGTCTCTCTCAAAGAGTTAGTGGAGGCTGTCCAAAATATGGCTACCCGAAATGGTTAGGCATTCGTACTACTGCCTTCACTTTGGAATTTGCGTTATAGCGTGGTCGATGTGTTGGTACATACCAGTAAGTAGTGTAGGAAAACTACACGCGAACATGGTCTGGATACCCGCTGGGCGCTTCGCAATGGGAAGCTCGCACCCCGCTTTTACCGATGCGCGCCCTATTCATACCGTAGAGTTAGACGGCTTCTGGATGGACGCGACTCCCGTCACTAACGCGGAGTATAGCCGATTCGTGATGGCGACGGGGTACATCACCGTTGCAGAGCGCAAGCCAAATCCAAAAGACTTTCCCGGAGTTCCCTCCGAAAAATTAGTTCCCGGTTCGCTGGTGTTCGTTTCGCCTCACAAGCCCGTTCCGCTAGGCGACATTTCGCAGTGGTGGCGCTACGCGCCCGGCGCGAACTGGCGACACCCCGAAGGCGTAGGTAGCGACCTCAAGGGGCGCGAGAATCATCCCGTCGTGCAGGTCTGCTACGAGGACGCGCTTGCCTACGCACGGTGGGCGCATAAGCGACTCCCTACCGAAGCCGAGTTCGAGTACGCGGCGCGAGGCGGCTTGAAGCGGATGCCCTACGTTTGGGGCGCGGAGTTCCGTCCCAAAGGAAAGTTCATGGCGAATACGTGGCAGGGCGGCTTCCCCCATACCAATACTGCCGCGGATGGCTACACTCGTACTTCGCCTGTGCGAGCGTTTCCCCCAAACCGGTTCGGGCTATACGATATGGCGGGGAACGTGTGGGAGTGGTGTTCCGACTGGTATCGTCCCGACACCTACCGCGCAAGCCCTAAGCGCAACCCTCAAGGTCCCGCCGAGAGTTACGACCCTGACGAACCAGACGCGCCTAAACGGGTACAGAGGGGCGGCTCTTTTCTCTGTACGGATGAGTTCTGTTCGCGGTATATGGCGGGGGGACGCGGTAGAGCGGCGATAGATACGGGAACGAGCCATGCGGGGTTTCGGTGCGTCTTATCGCCGAAGAGAGTGAGGAGGGGATAGGTTGTTCAATCGACTGTTTTGCTGTCTACTATTTCTGAGCGTTGCGCTTGACGCTCTCGCGCAACCCGCGCCTAGCAAGCCGAACATCGTGATATTTCTCGCCGACGATATGGGCTACTCCGATTTGGGGTGCTACGGCGGCGAAATTCACACGCCTAACCTCGATAGGCTGGCGAAGGATGGGCTACGCTTCACGCAGTTCTATAATACGGCGCGGTGCTGGCCCTCTCGCGCCGCTATCCTCACCGGATACTACGCCCAACAGGTGCGCCGCGACACTCCTCCCGGCGTTCCACAAAGCGGGGGCGGCGTGCGCCCGACATGGGCGCGGCTGATTCCCGACTTCCTCAAACCGTTGGGCTACCGCTCTTATCACTCCGGTAAATGGCACGTAGACGGGCTATCTGTTGCGGGGGGCTTCGACCACTCGTATCGCATAGAAGACCACGACCGCCACTTCAACCCGCAACTGCACTTTGAAGACGACAAGCAACTTCCGCCCGTTATGCCGAACAGCGGCTACTACTCCGCCACCGCTATCGCCGACCATGCGATAAAGTGCCTTACAGAACACGCTGAGAAGCGTGCAAGCAGTCCGTTCTTCTCTTATGTCGCCTTCATAAGCCCGCATTTTCCGCTTATGGCTCCCCCCGAAGATATTGCAAGGTATAAAAACCGTTTCCGAAAAGGCTGGGATACTCTGCGGGAGGAGCGCCTTGAGCGTATGAAACGCCTGGGTATCGTCAACTGCGAACTCTCTACGCGCACGCCAGAGGTTCCCGCATGGAACACGCTGACCAGAGAAGAGCGAACTATGTGGCAGGCGCGTATGGCGGTTCATGCGGCGATGGTGGACAGAATGGACGCTGAGATTGGGCGGGTTATCGCGCAACTCAAGAGCATGGGCGCTTACGACAACACGCTTATTCTGTTTCTGAGCGATAATGGGGCGAGCGCGGAGCGGTTGGTTCGCGGGGATGGAAACGACCCGAAAGCCGCGCCCGGCTCCGCAAAGTCGTTCCTCTGCCTCGAACCGGGATGGGCGAACCTCTCGAACACGCCGCTCCGTAAATCAAAGATATTTGTGCATGAGGGGGGTATCTCCACTCCGCTCATCGCGCACTGGACGAAGGGCATTAGCGCGAAGGGCGAACTGCGCTGTAACTCCGCGCACCTGATTGATATTCTGCCCACGATAATGGAGGTCGCTGGCTCCAAAAAACCGGAGACTTGGGAAGGGCGGGCGTTGCCTCCTGCGCCCGGACGCAGTTTCGCCTCCGTCTTCGCGAAAGACGACACCCTGACGCACGACTATCTATGGTGGTTCCATGCGGATAACCGCGCTATTCGCATCGGGGAGTGGAAACTGGTCTCGACGGGGCTTGACGGCTCTTGGGAACTATATAATCTTGAGACAGACCGTAGCGAAATGCACAACCTTGCGGCTATCTACCCGGAACGCGCCAAAGAGATGGAACGGATATGGAGCGAGAAGATGGAGGCGTTCCGCGCTCTGGCTAATCAGCCCGACACGCCCGCGAAAACCGATAAAAGGCAACCAGAATGAAAATCCTGCTCTCGCTCGCCTACCTCGCCATGAGCGTCACGTTAGCGTTAGGCTTTAATATGCTTGTGCCTTACTTGCGTCGCGCCCTCCTTTCCAAATTTGCTCGGAGTCAAGCCGTTGGGGAGTATCGAGCGCTTGCGAACCAGCTCGAAGCGTCTGCGAAAACCGATAAGGAACCGCCAAAATGAAAACCCTGCTCTCTCTCGTCCTCCTCGCCATGAGCGCCACGTTAGCTTTCGGGCAAGCCCCCGGCTCTTTTAATGTGGGATACGGATGTATTCTGACATGGTGCGGTAGCGGGCGTATCGCGTTGGCGGGCGACTCTGATGGTAGCGGACGCGCTCACTTTCTCAACATTAACCCGAAAGACCACGTTATAGATTTCGCCCGAATGTCGTCATCAGGGAAACTCTTTACCGCTACCCGCGCCCGGGAAGGCTTCGCGAGAACGCCTATCGCGGGGATATGCGGCAGGTTCACAGGCGGCAAGGGCGCGGATGTCGCGGCGCTTTGTGAGGACGGCTCCCTTATGGTTTTTTTCGACATGAAGCAGGGCGCGAATATCTACAGCGGGGCGCTGACGGCGCTCACATTTCCCCCTGCGCTTCTGCCAAAAGCCCCCGTCAAACTCGCTACGGGCGATTTCGATGGAGACGGCAAGTCCGATATTCTGGCGGTTGGAGCGGACGGCAAGGCGCTACTCCTGCACAACGACACTACGGAGACGAACTATCCCCGCTTCTCCGCCCTGCCTCTGGAGAGGGCGCGTATCCTCTGCCACAGAATCTCAGCGGGGGAGATTGGCGAATCGGGAAAGGCGAAGGTTGTCTGGCTAGATAGCAGAGGCTCTCTCTATGCGGCGGAGGTCTCTATGCAGAGCGGAAGCGCGAGCCTCGGCAGTCCCGAAAAACTGCTGACCGCTTCACAAAACGACGGTCTAGCGGTGGGGCATTTTCGCGGGGAGAAACGGGCGGACATTATCGTCGGGCGGAGGCTTCTGCCTGGCGGCGACGCGAGTCGCGCTATCCCCCTGCCCGACCTCCCGGACGCGGCTAAGGCGAAGGGCGATACGGAGTGGATTGCCGCCGACTTTAATGGGGACGGCAAGGACGACCTGCTTCGCGTTCAACACAACGGCGACCCGCTCGACGGCGACCACGTGTATATTCACTACGCCCACGATTCCAGCGACAAGCCTGAACTCCGCTTCGACGATTCCGATAACGACGGTCTGCCGGATGCGTGGGAGACGGGCGCGGTCAAGCCGGGAGGGCTGGATTTGAAGGCGCTCGGCTGTACGCCCGACCATGCCGACGTTATCGTAGAGATACAGCGCATGGAGAACGCGCCGGAGGCGCAACTCCGCGCCGATTTAGAGAAGGCGGCGAGATATTTCGCCGCCCTGCCCGTCAAGAACCCCGACGGCAAACCCGGTATTGCGCTTCACTTTATCTACCTCCCGCCTATTCCTCTCAGCGAGGGCAGTCGCCCTTGGTGGGAGTTGGGCGTGAAGTATCATATCGCGGCGCACAGGGGCGTGACGCACTGGATGATGTTCTACAACGGAGGCGGCGGGCAGTCGAATGAAATGGCGGATGACGGAAGTAGCGGACGCTTCGGTATGCCCGCCGTCTTCATTCATGAGTTTGGGCATCAGTTGGGGCTAGACCACACAGGGCGTTGGAACGCGGGTTGGTGTCCCACCTACCCAAGCCTGATGAACTACGCCTACAGTTATCAACTCAACGGCAAGTCGGAGAATGTGGGCTTTTCGGATGGGCGCTTGAGCAAAGTCACGCTGAATGAGCGTCATCTCGACGAGTATCTGCCCCTGCCGATGGATAAAATCTCCTTTTTATCGGGACCGCCCTACCGCTACCGCATGAAGCCCGCGCCCGACGGCAAAGGCACGCTGATTGACTGGAACTGGAACGGCGTTTTTGGCGAAAAAAACATCACCGCAGATATAAATTATGGCTACTCCACGACGGGCGGAGAGCGTCATATCGTAGGCAAAAGCTACACCGCGCCCTGCGTCGCCGCTTATGGCAAAGGCAGGGCGCAGAGGCTTCTGCTGTTCTATGGGGCGCTCCCTATAGGCGCGAAACCCCCGCCAGTAGACATCAAAGCGCAGAATGCTAGTCTGTCGCCAACACTGCCGGGACGCTTATGTATGCGGGGGTGGCAGGGCGAGAACGCGCAGACGGAGGGGAACAAGTGGTCGGATGAGACGCAGGTAGCGGCGAGCGATGTGACGGGCGAAGCCTCCGCCTGCTTCTTCCAAAATGCGATGTGGGTTGTGTACCCCACGCTGTCAGGTTTGCAGATTAACCGTGTCACGCTGGACGCGAAGGGCGTTCCGCAGATAGGAGCGGCGCAACTCATTCCCGATAGCAGGGGGGCGCAACCTACGCTGACTCCTCTGGCGGGGAGACTCGCCCTGCTTCTCTGGCGCGACGCGAAAACGCCTCTAGGCTTCCGCTGGCTGACCGTAAACCACGCGCAACTGGCTCCTGACTCCGAGGTAGCGCTAGAGTTCACGAGTACGACTCCCGTAGGTTGCGCGGAGGGGCTGGACAGAGATTCGCAGACGGCTCTGTGGGTAGGTTTAACGCAAAATCAGGACGCGGGTCGCCCGAATCGGTGGCAGATACGCTGTCTGATAGTGGAGGAGGACGGCGCGTTGCGCGAGGAAGAGAGGTTCTGGACGGACGGCGACAAGGGAGGGAATCGAGGCGAGGGGCGCGTTACGCTACTTTGGGAGGCGGATAGGGCGTTTGGGGCGGAGGGGCGCTGGTATTTCTTACAACGCGGCGCGCCCCATGAAGACCTGAATCAGATGCACATCGCTATGAAAATAGCGGATAAGAGCGTGAATGGCGGTAGCCTGACGCGCAGGTACTACGACGAGTGGACGAATAGCCGTTGCGCTCCGGGAGTCTGCTGGTTTCATGGCGATATTGTTCTCGCGATTCGTTGGTTTGGCGACTCGCCCGCCTACAAGGACAACAACACGCTTATCGGCTTTTTTGGACGGGGTATCGAAACGGCTCCTATGGGCGATTTCGACGACCTTTTTGAGATACGAACCTACGGTCTGACGCGCTCGATTCCTAGTGTGACGGAGTGAGGCGCGGGAGAGTGAAAACAGTGCGACTATTCAAGACAATCTGGCGAACCTGCCTTCTTCTCGCAGGAGCGGCGGCGCTTGGGGGCTGTCGCTCAAAGCCGCCCAGCCAAGACGCGGCGCGTTCAAATTCGAGTAATGATAGCGTCTTCGAGCGCGTCGTCGAGGTCGCGCCCGAACAGGCGAAGCGCGTCAAAATCTACTACAAAGACGCAAAGGGAGTCTCCTACGGCTCTTTAGCGAACCTCTTTGAGCAGATGAAAGCGAAGGATATAAAGCCGAAAGCGCTTATTAACGGCGGCATGGTCGATATTGACGGCAAGCCTGTGGGGTTGCTGATTGTAGATGGCAACACGATTCGCGGGCTAAATATGCATAACGGGAAAGAGAACTTTTCGATGGGGAAGCATGGGGTGTTCGCCATTACCAAGCGCGGGAAAGCCCTCGTGTTCAATCCGGCGGAGAGGCGTGGCGGCGCGTTCCTTCGCTCTCTGAAATACGCCACGCAGTCGGGTCCCCTACTGGTTTCGCATGGTAAAATTGTCGCGGGTAAGGACTGGAACAGGCTGAACTCGCGCTCTGCGGTTGGCGTGACGAAAGCGGGGGGCGTGGTGTTTGTGCAGTCCGCCTCCATCGGGCTTCACGCCTTTGCGGAGGCGTGCCGAAAGCGCGGAATGTGGGACGCGCTCTTTCTGGATGGGGGGAGCTATAACTGCATCGCGCGGGAGCCTTCGGAGGCGAACTTTGTGCAGAAGTACGCAGGCATTATTTCGGTGGAGTAGCGTCTGAATTGGAAACGACATCATCAAGGAGTACAGGGAATGAGTAAAGTACGGGAATGTATCGATGCAGAGATAGAGAGCTGGATTAGCCAGCAACATCTATTTTTTGTCTCTACCGCGCCGCTCTCTGAGGAGGGGCGTATCAACTGCTCTCCCAAAGGCGGAGACGCTTTTCGCGTTCTGGGACCTCTGGAGGTCGCCTATCTGGACTATACAGGTAGCGGCGCGGAGACTGCCGCCCATCTGCGCGAAAATGGACGTATCACGGTGATGTTTTGCGCCTTCAACGGCAAGCCGAACATCCTTCGCCTCTATGGAACAGGGGAGGTTATCGCCGCCGGTCATCCCCGTTTTGAGGAGTTGGTCGCGCTCTTTCCCGCCAACCCCGGCACACGCGCAGTGACGCTTATTCAAGTGACACGGGTCTACACCTCATGCGGGTACGCCGTCCCTATCTACGAGTTTCAGGCGGAGCGCGACCTATTAGACAAGTGGGCGATTGCACAGGGAGAGCGGAGACTTACCGAGTACCGCCTTCAACACAACAGTTTTAGCATTGACCATCTACCTGCGTTTCAGGCTCCTGCGGATGACGGCGCTGAGTAGGTAGAGTAGTCCTCTTTTCCTCCTACCCCTCGTCATTCGGGGAGAGGGGTAGGGGAGAGGCTCGCCCTTACGCAACTCCGGCATGAGCCAAGCGCTCGGGCATATTCTCGATTCGCGTTAGCCAGTAGTGCGCGTCGAAGTGCGGGTCGCCAATCAAGAACCGCCAGAGTTTTATGCGGTTCACATATTCGAGGCGGTCATCGTTTCCGTACCAGCGGTGGTTGCGGAAGAGAACTCCTGGAAGGCTCTCGTCGTTCAAGTCGTCGGTGTTCCATGTTTTCAGTTGGCGCACCGTCGGGTTTAGGCGAATCTTGAACATATAGCGCAGTCTGTCGGTCTTGTTGGGTTGGGCGCAGTGCCAAAGCCCGTGATGCCCCACAAAGAGCGTACCCGCCTTGCAGACGACGGGAAGTTGCCCTACGAAGTTCTGATAGCGCCCAATATCCGACTCATGGATGCGGCGTAGATGGCTACCCGGCAGAAACATCGTTCCGCCCATCTCGCGCGGGGTATCGTGCGGAAAGTAGAAGAGTTGAATATCGAAATGTTGGCGCGTGTCGATAATCGCGTCGGCGTGCCACACCTGCCCTTCGAGATGACCAGGTCCCACCTGATGCGGGCAGTGGTGGTCGTAGAGCGGGTCAGCGCCCAGTAGGCTATGAATAATCCCCTCAACCTCCGGCAACCGAATCACCCTCCCAATCCCCTCCGAGTTCTGCCAGAGGTTGGAGAGTGGCTGTCCCTGCGGCTCGTAGCCGAAGTTTATCATACGATTGTCTAGTTCGTGCATGACCGCGCGGTTTATCTCGTCCGGCACAATTTCGTCGAAGCGTAGAAAGCCGTCCGCCACAAAGTTCGCCATCTGTAGCGAGGTCAGCAAATGCTTTTTGTCTACCATCGTCAAACCTCCTCCAACTTTTCCAGAATGTACTCAAATCGTAGGTACGAGGTGTTCAGTTCCATTCCCGGATAGGCGGGAAACAGTTGCGGGAACTGAATGACCCGCCAGCCCTGCTTCATAGCGTCCAGCACAGAGCCGTAGGGCGGAGTGTCGCTATCCCCGGTTGTATGATGCTCTTTGCCCGTGCCGTCGTAGATAGCCCATGCAGTGACGTGGCTATTGAGGTCGGGGGTATGTGAATAGAGTACGAGTAGTTTCTGCCGTAGTTCGGGCATTTTCCTCCCTTTCTTTGCTCTCTTTATCGGATTGAAAATCGGTAATGGAGTGCGGAAGCGCGGCGCGGCGCTCGAAGCCACAGCGCGAACGTCCAGCGCGGCGCGGTCTGCGTCGCCTCAAAGCGTAACGAATGAAATCGGCGTATCATGAGGCAGGGGCGGCTGTTCGCGGTCAGCCAACACGCCTCGAACCGCGCTAAACTCCCTATCCACACAAGCGCCTTGTCTTCCGCTTGGAGTTTCACTTCGAGATACTCCGCGAACGCTGTAGAGTCCTGTACGTGTTTTTTCACCCCCTGCGGCGCGTTGGTAGGCGCGAAGGCGCGAAACAGGCTATCGAAGCGCCCTCCCAGAGCCGCTCTGGTTCGCGGGAGGAGTTTACGGGCTTCATTCAGCCGTTTGCCTATGAGCGAACGTGCGAACGGCTCAAGCAGAACGGCGGTCTCTTGAGCGAGGGCGCGAGCCTCCTCCGCCTGTACGCCATAATCTGCGCCCACTCCGGCAGGGTTCGCGATAAACTCTTTGTGAAGTTCGATGTCCGTCGCTAAACGCGCTATGAGACGTTGTGTATCTGCGAGACTCATGGTCGAAATTCCTGCCAGAGGGCGCGTGTTTTTCGCAATTCGCCCAGAAGTTCTTCAATCGCGGGCAGATTTTCGTCTCGTTCGAGTAAAACGCCCTTAACGGGGGCGCGTTCTAGCACGACGCGCATCAGCTCCCACACCTCGTCGGGAGTGGCTTGCGAGTGCGTGTCTATGAGCGTTCCGTCCTGCCACTCCCCGCCGACGAAATGCAACTGCGCCACGCGCTCTAGGGGAATCGCATCCAGAAACGCCCCAATATCGAAGCCATGATTGACGCTGTTTGTATAGAGGTTCGTGATGTCGAGCAGTAGACCGCAGTCCGTCCTCTCCACAATCTCGGTAAGGAACTGCGCCTCTGTTATCTCCGCGCCGGGTAGAGTGAAGGTGTAGGCGATATTTTCGAGGAGGAGTGGGGCGTTCATCTGCGGGGCGATTTCGCGGATGTTTTTGCAGACCGCCTCCACCGCCTCCCAAGTGTAGGGTAAAGGAGTGAGGTGTCCTATCTCAACGCCGCCAGCGCGGGTAAAGGCGAGATGTTCGCTCCACCAAGGGGGCGCAAGCCGATTGACGAGCGCAACGAGTTTTTGGGAGTACACCCTGTCCAGCCCCTCCGCGCTTCCGAGAGAGAGACTCAGTCCGTGCGGAACGAGCGCAAAATGGTCGGCGAGGAGTTGTAGCTCACGCTCTTTTTCGGGCGTTGCATCGAAGTAGTGGTCAGCGATGATTTCGAGAAAGTCCACCTCTTCCCGATGCAAAAACAGGTCGCTGAGATAGGGAGTGCGAAACCCCAAACCCGCGCCTAACATGGGTAGGTCGCGTTTCACTAATCGCCCCCGCCTCCGCCACACCCTCCGCACCCGCTCCCGCCGCTACAACTACTCCCGCTACTGCAACTACTCCCGCTATCGCTACCGCCGCTACAACTACTCGTACTACTACAACTACTGATGCCGCTACTGCAACTACTACAACCGCCTCCTAAAGAGGGAGGAACTGCCAACATAGAGGCGTTGTACATCCTCTCGAAGGGCGTATACAGAGTGTCGGAGAGAGCCGCCACTCCGAATAGCCCTACCAGTAGAAGCGCGTTGTCGTTCGGGACATCGGGAACAAGGACGGCGGGGGCTTGGGCGCGTAACTGCCCATAAGCCTGATGGAGGCGTTGCAGATAGGCTTGTCCGCGCTCATTTGTTGGGCGAGTGGCAGACATAGCGGCTACGAGGAGACTAGAGACAACGCCTATAAGAAGGAGAAAACCGACGTTGCTATGACCACTGGAGAGCGCGACGAACAGTTTGTATCCGCCGAGCGCGGCGATTGCGATAAAGGCTTTTATCCCGACTGCCGACCTGCGCGACATCTGTTCAGGGGTGGCGAGAAGCCCCTTGTCCGTGAGGCTCTTGCGGTAGGGATAGCAGAGAGTTTCGATACGCCCTACCGTATTGCGATAGATGTTCGGAGAGGTGGCGGACTGCGCGAATTCGGCGTAGACCATTCGCTCAATGGGTAGGAGGTCGGTATCTTTCGGGGCGTTTTCCGTCGGTTCAAAGTAGGTCGCTCCATCTACAGACGAAACGATGTTGAGATAGCCCTTCTGACTGAGAGTAAACAGAACAACCCAAAGAACTTCCCGCGCGCCGCCGCGTAGGTAGGCGATTTCGTAGGGGTCTGGTCTTGTAGGAATAGTAGGTAGCGGCGTGTTATCGCTATTCAAACGATTTAGGCGCTTTTTACACCATACGAGGACAATAACCGCATAGATGCCGTAAAATAGCAGAAAGTCGGGACCCGGCATATCGCCGATAAAGTTGTTGGTTAGCCAGTCCAAATTTACTCCTCCTAACGGAATAGGACACAGTATTAGATTACCCTCTTTTGGGAATTAACCGCGAAACACGCAATGCACAATGCGATTAGACCGCGAAATACGCGAAAAGGCGCGAAAAATAGATGCACAATGCAATCGACTGTGGGTAACGCGCCAAACTGCCCAATCTCAAACCACAAGAGCTCCTCCCCTGCCCAAGAAAACAGAATAGGAGCGAAACCACCTTGCAGA
>CAIJLM010000445.1 GCA_903821495.1 uncultured Chthonomonas sp.
AGTTCTCCATCTTGAACAACCTACTACTCACTCCAAACTGTTCCCGCGTGCAATTAACCTTGCGAATGTGCAAGATAAGTTGAAGAAACTTATAAAATCGGTAGATTCGCACCCGCAAGTAGTTGAAATGAGCGGGATATCCCATTTTGATTGGTCGGTTACTTCCAATACCCTGAATATATAACAGAGTAGCCTACTTTAATGAAACATAGGGCTACGAGGCGGCGGACGCTTCCTGCTTTTCAGGCTCCTTCGCGTCTTTCTTATAGAGACCGAGCATCCCTGTCATATCGCTCTCTGGAACGCCGGGAGTGCGCTAGGTAAGAGTTCGCTCTTTTGAGAATTAACCGCGAAAAGCGCGAAAAGAGATACACATGAGTCCCAAACTTGGAATAGCGCGTACAATCTTCTAATCTCAAACCGCTAAGACTCCTCTCCTTTGCGAAGGAGAGGTTGGGTGAGGTTATGTGAAGAGCCATAACCCTAAACGGTCTTACTTCTTTAATGTTCCGCGGTTTTCTCCGTCAAAATATGCCATAATAGAGGTGTCTATTGCGATAGAGGGTAGTCCATGAAACCGTTCACTAAGCGAAACCAAAGAGTTTGCGTGTGGCTGATGGCTCTGTTGTTTTGCGCCATGAGCGTACCTTCTCGCGCTATATGGACGTGCTTGAACGGCGTTCCCTGTAGCATGAAAAACTGCGTAGTCGAAACGCAATTCCGCCCTGCAACGTCTGTTCCCCCCGCCGTCTGTTCTCACTGTAGCGACGTAGCCCCGCCTGTTGCAATCTCTCCTCTTTCCACGCCAAAACTGCATGGCGCTACAACCTGTATTCTGCGCCTTGAGGTTCAACCGCCTTCCGTTCTTACGGAGGGGGCTTCGCTCTACCTCCCCTTGTTAGCGCTACCCCCTCCCGTGTTCGCGCCCTGTATCCCTACTTCGTCTTCTCCTCTTGTTTTTGTACAAGCCGTCCTCTCTTTATGGGAATGTCGCTTATCGTCTCCATCTGGTCGCTCTCCGCCTTTTTTCGCCTAATCCCCTGAAATTGCCCTCTCCTGATAGTTTTTTACACCGCTGAATCGCCTCTCTGAAACGCAGAAAGGCGCAGTTTGAAAACCTTTGTCAGGATTCCGTGTTTTGATACGATTAGAAAAATAAGGAGTTGAAATGATGGTCAAATTACGTTTGACCCTACTACTGGTCGCGCCTGTCTGCCTCGGTATAGAGGCGGACGCTCTCGCGCAGAACAGAGATTCCGCTCGCCCTGAAACCAAAGTAGCGCTCACCCTGAAATCCGCTATGGAGACAGGCTTGCGAGAGAATCTGACGATTCGAGTGGCGAGAGCGGACGCGCTCGCCGCGATACAAGAGACCCATAGCGCCCGTAGTCAGACACGCCCGCAGGTCTCTACGAACGCCTACCTGACCTACGGCGATTCGCCAAACCTGTTCTACTCCGCGCCGGGAGTCATGCCTACCAACTTTCTCGCCGCGCCTCAGCAGGGGCAAGCGGATTTGAACCTTACCCTGATGGCTCCACTCTCTACGGGGGGGCGTTTGAACGCTCTGGTAAAAGCCGCCAGAGCGCGCGAACGGGCGATGAGTAGCGACGTGAACGGCGTTATCGCAGAGACTGCGCTACAGATTCGAGATGCCTACTACCGCGCTCTATTGGCAATAGAGCGGAGCAAAGTAGCGTCGGCGAAAATAACTGCGGTAGAGGAGTTGCTGCGAACCACGCGCCTTCTTTTTGAAGCGGGGAAGGGCTTGGAGGCGAATGTGAGGCGCGTAGAGGCGGAAAAAGCCGACGCGCAACGCAACCTAACCAACGCTCAAAACACCATTCAAAAAGCCCTGCTAGACCTCAAAATGACGATGGCGGCGCGTCTCGATTCCGATATTTCGCTGGTAGATAGCCTTACATTCGTCCCTCCATCGGACGACCTGAAAGCCAATCTGGAAACGGCGGCGCGTAGTCGTTCGGAACTCCTCTCAGCGCGACAGAGGCTCGCCGCAACCCGCTATCAAAACGGCGCGGCGAAAGGGGCGCGTGAGCCGCAGGTCTACGGCATGGCGATGCTGGATAGCTCCGCTTCCCAGACTATGGGGGCGCATACCGGATATGGCGTTGGCATTGTGGTCAGTATGCCTCTTGTGGATGGCGGCGAGCGGCGGGCGGAGATTGCACGGACTCGCGCCGTACAGGAACGCGCCACTGCGGAGCTTCAAGACATTGAACGCAAGGTGGAGAACGAGGTGCGTCAGGCGTGGCTGGATGTGGAGACTGCGAGCGCTAACTATCGCACGGCGCAGGCTTCCCTGATTGCTATGCAGAGCGCCTATGAGGTGATGGTTTTACGGGTTCAAAACCAGAAAGGGCTACTGGTGGAGCAACTCGATTCACTCGCGACGCTTACACAAGCGCGTTCCAATGTCGCGGAGGCGCTTTACGACCACGCAAACGCTGTCGCTCGACTTGATAGAGCGGTTGGGAGGCATTAGATGACACGAGATGCAAATTTTGAATTACTGGCATTTAGGGATAGTGTGATGTACGCCTCGTCTGGTCGGGGTCTGACCCCCTCTGCCCCAAACCTGCTTATTTTTGCGATCCTCCTCCTTCTCCTGTTAGCGCTCCCCGCTACCGCGCAGGTTAAGCAAGAGGGGGGCGGCTATCGGGCGCTAATAGCGACAAAGCCCGCGCAAATCGGACTAGGAAAGTCCCAACTACAGATTCTACTGACAGATACGACAGGCAAGCCCGTCGCAAAAGCCCGCGTGACCGCCCTCACTAAAATGCCGACGATGGATATGGGAGAAAAAGAGGTTTTCGCGACTGAGAGTAAGGACACGCCGGGACTCTATACCGCCAGCGCGGCGTTTGCGATGGAGGGGCGGTACAGTACACGCCTTCATATTGAGGGGGAGCATGGAGCCGTTACGCTTAACATCTCGCTTGAGACGGGGCAGAACACAGGCTCTCTGCCCCTCGCTAAGGGCGAATCTAGCCAATCGCTCCCAGAAGAGGAGCGCGGCTTCGCGCTACCCGCCTACTTCTGGTGGATAGGCGGCGGAGCGTTAGGCGTGTTTGTTCTGTATCGTGTTTTTAAGGCGGGACAGCGCCCCGATTGGCGCGTGATATTTAGCCGTACAACGCTAGGCGGAGTGGCGCTACTGGTGGTGTTCGCTATTGGGGCGCGGTACGCAGTTCAGATATACCGTCGCCCCGGCTCTATGACCCCCATTGAGGCGCAAGGGATGCAGATGGAGCTACCCGCGCCGGAAGGAACCGCCCCTGTGGAGTTGGCGACTGTGGAGCGCGGCGATGTGGACGAGACTGTGCGCTATACGGGGCAGGTCGTTGGGTTTGTGGAGCAGGACATCAGCGCGAGGGTGAGCGGAACGATTCAGGAGATGAGAGTATATCCGGGCGATACCGTTCGCCGGGGGCAGTTGTTGGCGCGTCTGGATGTGAGCCAGAGCCTTCCGCAGGTAGATATGCAACGCGCTGGGGCGGACATGGCGCAACAGGGAATCGGAGTGTCGCAGAAGGAGTATCAGCAGTCTCTCGCCGAGATTGTACAGGCGAAGGCGGAGGCGAAAGCAAAGCGAAGCGCCCTCGAAAGCGCGAGGGCGGATACGCTTGCGGCGCAGGAGGAGAGGGGGAGCGCCCAAGCGAGTCTGAACGCGGTGAAAACTCAGGCGGAGGACGCGGACGCGCAACTCCGCGCCGCGCAAGCCGACCAGATGTACTGGAAGCAAGAGATAGCCCGAATGGCGAAACTTCTCAGGGCGGGCGCGGTTACGCAGGAAGAGTATCAGCGTGAACTGGCTATGGCGCAGAACGCAGACGCGAAGGTAAGGCAAGCGCAGGCGCGGACGGCGCAGGTGGATGCAGAGATAGGCGGGGCGCAAGCCGCGCTACGGAAAGCCTCCGCCATGATAGCCTCCGCACAGGCGAAACGCGCTCAGGCGCAGTCCGACATTCAGGCGAGCGAGGCGAGGGTAGCCTCCTCTACAGCCTTCTCGGAGGTAGTCGGAAAGCGCGTACTACAAGCGCGGGCAGGAGCGAAACAGGCTCAGGCGGGGCTTTCAGGAGCGATGGCGAACCTCGGCTACAGCGAAATTCGCTCTACGGTGGATGGCGTGGCGACACAGAGAGTCGTCAGCCCTGGCGTTCTCGTAAACCCCGGTCAGGTCATCTTGCGCGTCGCGCAGGTCTCTCCTATTCGCCTACAGGCGAACGTTCCGGAGGCGGACTTGCCGCGTGTGCATATCGGGAGTCGCGTTCTCATACGTGGACACAATAGCGCGGAAGCCCCCTTTGAAGCGCGTATATCGTCAATGACCCCCTCACTCGATTCGATGGCGCACACGGGTATTGTCGAGGCGACTGTTCCGAACAGAGATAGGCGGTTCTTGCCGGGGCAGTTTCTCGCTATGGAGATTGTCGCAAAGCGCAAAGCCAACGCCCTCCGAATCCCTATGAGGGCGATACGATACCGCACTCCGCCATCGGGCGACACTATCTCCACGCAGTCCGTCGCGTATGTTCTGGTAGCGGAACCTGTTAGCGGGCGGAGCGGGCGATATACTATTCAGGAGGTCGTGGCGGGCATGGGCGTAAGCGACGGCAAAAATACCGAGATACTCTCTGGACTAAAGGCGGGGCAGCGTGTGGTCTGCACTGGGCAGGACTATCTCAAAAATGGGGATGCAGTGCATGAAGCGGAGAGAGGAGAGGCGAAATGAGCGAACAGAACCAGACTCCGCCGCAAGGCTTAAAACACAGACTGAACTCGCTTCACCTGATACACAAGTGGAGTATCGAACACCCCTACGCGGTTATCGCCTTCTATGTGGCGATGGTTGGTCTCGCCATTATGACGGTGACGCAAACAATGCCGCGTAGATTCGCGCCCTACGTAGAAAGCCCGATGGTGGGAATAGTTACGATGATGCCGGGACTCTCCGCGCAAGAGATGGAGTTGTACGTCAGCAACCCTATCGAACAGCAGATGGTGAACGTGAAGGGGCTGAAATACATTCGCTCCAACTCGCAAAACGGCTTTTCAATCGTGACCCTTGAGTTTCCTTATGGCTCGAATATGCAGAAGGCGCTTACCGACGTTCAGGCGCTGATGAACGTGACGCAGTCCATGCTTCCCGTCACGGGGGCGAACATGAAGCCCTCGTGGGTCGTCCCCATAGACCCCCTCAATCTGCCCATCCTCACCCTCAGCGTAACAGGAGACCCCGCGCATGGCTGGGACATGGCGCGAGTGCGGGAGTTCGCCGACAACGCCGTTATCAACCGTATTAAGTCTGTGTCGAACGTCTACGCCGTCGTTCCCTTCGGAGGGTATCGCCGACAGATGCAGGTAGTTGCGGACAGGGAGAAACTGGCGGGGCATAGACTCTCGATTCTGGATGTCCGCTCCGCGATTGACCGCTTCAACGTCACCCGTCCGGCGGGAACGCTCACCAACGGGGCGCAAGAGAGTATCGCGAGAGTGGACACTCGCGCCCTGAGCGCTCAGGATATTCTCAACTACCCCGTCGCCTCGATTCAGGACGCGCCTGTGAACAACGCGGGCGCATCTGGAGACGGAGGAGGGGGCGGAATGGGCGGAAACAGCGCCTCCTCTACGCCTGTATCGTCCGCGCCCTCTTCCGCCATAACCCTGCGCTCCCCCCGTGTGGTCTATGTACGAGATGTGGCGCGGGTGGCGGATTCGCACTGGGAGCGGAGAAGCGCCTATCGCTACCTGAAGCATGAGAAGGGCAAGCCCGCCGAAGACACGACCTCTATCTCCGTCTCCGTGTTACAAGACCCCGGCGCGAGTTCGTCTCAAGTCGTTCCCGCAGTGATGAAGATTGTAAGGCAGTTGGAGGCGGAGAATCCGGGGCTAAAGTTCGAGGTCGCCTACGACAACGCGCACTTCGTGAACATCCTCTTCCAAAACGTCTGGGAGGAGCTTGCGGTAGCGATTGTGTTGACTGGGTTCGCCGTTATGCTCTTTCTGGGCGAGTGGCGCGGCACGCTTATCGCGATGATAACCCTGCCCACTTCGCTGGCGATAGCGGTGTTGATGATGGTTCCTTTCGGCATGACGTTCAACTCCGGCACGCTTATCGGGCTACTGCTCTCCATTGGAAGGCTGGTGGACGACTCGATTATAGATATTCATGCGGTAGAGCGACACCTCAGAATGGGCAAAAACCCGAAAACAGCGACGATAGACGGCATTGCGGAGGTGCGCGTCGCAGTTATCGCCTCTACGCTGATGATTGTTCTCGCTCTCTCGCCGCTCCTGTTTTCGGGCGGTATCACGCAGCTCATGTTCCGCGAACTGGTCGCGCCTCTCATCTTCGGTCTTCTCGCCTCCATGCTGGTCTCGTTCACATTAACGGCGCTCCTCTGCGCGAACCTTTTGCGCCCCGAAGATGCACGAGACGCGGATAGAAAACGCCCCTTCCTACGCTGGATTTACGTGGTGATAGACCCCTTCCAACGCTTTCTGGATAGGCTTGAGGGCGGTTACGGGCGGGTGATTCGCTGGATGTTGGCGCATCGCTTTACAAACCTGTGCCGAGTTCTGGCGACGGTGATTGCCGGCTTCGCCTTCTACTACTTTATCGGCTCCGAGATGATGCCTCTAGCGGACGTAGGGCAGGCGAGCGGCTTTCTGGAGATGGCTCCCGGAACCTCCTTCGCGGAGACAGAGAGGGCGGTGACGCAACTCGACAAAATCATAGCGGCGTACCCCGAAATCGAAAAAGCCAGCGTCGAAATTGGCGCGGAGTCTATGTTCGAGAGCTACAGCCCCTACTACACAGGCTATCAGATGCCGCAAGCGTCGGGCGCGGCGCTGATGCTCACGTTTAGCGATAAGGACACGCGGAAGCGCACGATCTTCGAGATGATGGACGCGATTCAGAAGCGGGCGCTCGCTACGATACCCGGTATACGGCGTTTGCAGATAAAGGAGATGGGTTCCGACGTGATGGCGACCGCCGCCGCGCCTATCCATATCAATATCTACGGACCCGATTTGCGCGAACTGGATAGGCTTGGGAGAGAGGCTCTAGCGGTCTCTAAAAAAATGCCGGAGATGTTTCAACCGGGCGCGACGTGGACGAAACAGCTTCCCGACTTTAGAATCAAGGTAGACCCGCAACGGGCGCAGGAGTTGAAACTCTCGCCCGATAGCATCAGCGAACAGGCGTACTACGCGCTTGCAGGGGGGCTTACCAACGAGTTCTATCGGCTGGAGAACCTACGGCAGAACACGATTCAGGTGCGCTATGAGGAGAAGGACAGAGCCACCTTCGAGAACCTTGAGAACCTCTACCTGACAGGCGCGGACGGGCGTTTTGTACCCCTCAAATCTGTTGCGACAGTGCATCGCGACACCGCCCCCACCGTCATAGAGCATGATGGCTTGAAGCGCGTCTTGGGCGTGACAGGATACTATCGTAACGGGAACCTGCCCTCAATGGATGTCGTTATGAATCTGACCTCAAATATCTATGGGGGAGACGCGAAGTTAGGCATAAAGCCTGTCAACTTCCCGCCGGGGTACGGCATGGAGGTACGTGGCGACATGAAGGAGATGATGGACTCCTTCCGACGTATGCTTTCCGGCTTGCTCCTTGCGCTTCTGCTGATGTACCTCGTTCTGGTGGTTCAGTTCCGGGGATTCCTGCAACCTCTACAGATGATAGCGTCGCTACCATTGGAGCTATCGGGCGTGTTTATCGCGCTCTGGCTTGCAGGGCAGTCCTTCTCGACGGTCTCTATTTTGGGGATTATCGTACTGACGGGGATGGACATTACTACGGCGGTGCTTTTGATAGATATGATTATGCGGTATCGGGATAGGGGTATACCCCGTGATGAGGCGATAGCGCAGTCCTGTCCGCAACGGCTTCGCCCTATCCTGATGACGGCTGGAATTACGTTGGTGACGATGCTACCCGTCGCCTTGCGCCCTAAAACGGGAATGGACGCTTATCAACCGCTTGCCACAGCGGTTGTGGGGGGCTTGCTGATAGGGACGGTGTTGAGCCTCTTCGACATACCGATAATGCACACCTATAGCGATGATCTTGTGCGCTGGCTAAACAAAACGTTTTTTGGGCGGGACTATATGTGGAAAAGTAGCGAGCCGCTAGAAGACGAGTGAGGCTGTGTTTCTGCAAAACGCCGACCTGCGTGCAAAAGCGCAGGTCGGCGAAGAACGAAACGTTCTGCGTAGCTGGCTCGTCTACAGGAGTGACTTCTTTCAAAGGGTTGAAAGGCATGGAACCAGACGAAACCAATAACTTAGCGACAAGTCAGCCAACGTCCTCCTCTCCTAAGAGATACACTCTAGAGGAGAGGCGCGAATTTTTACGCCGTCTACAGTCCTCAAACGCGGAGCGGCGGCGGAAAGCGATACAGGAGATAACTGAGGGCGTGGAGAACTCCCTACCTCTACTTCTTGAACTTATGGGCGAGGCGTTCAAGCAGGTCAGGCTATGCAACAGAAGGGCGAATGTCTGCTTGTTTCTTTGGTGGGGAGCGTGTCTGTGGCTTTTGTCGCACGGGTTTGATTGGGCAGGCGCTCTGGTGATAATTGGGGCGGGAATACCTGAATATTGGCGCCGTAGCAAAAGGGCGTTTGTCGCGCTGTACGAAGCGATGCCAGAGCGCCAGAGTGTCCGCGTTCTACCCTACCTTTTGGAGTACAGCGAACTATATGGGTTCTCCGCAACGCTGGAACAGGCGGTCATTACGCTTCTTGAATCCACAGAAGCGAAAGACGCTCCACTGTTTCATGAGAGGCATTTTAAGATACTCAGCGCCTACCTTTTACGTAAGGCTAATTTCAAAGAAGAGGTAAAGATCGCGATACTAGGAGCGCTACCGAAGATAGGAGATGGCAGAGCGCTTGTGAGTGTAGAGGCTCTGATGAAGGACACAAATCGTTCCAGGTACAAAGTATCTGCGAGAGTGTACGATAAGGCGAGAGAGTGTCTCCCCTCTTTGGAGTCGAACATAGCGCGAATATGGGATGCCAGGGATTTGCTACGCGCCTCCCCAACGCTTATCAAACGGGAAGAAGAGGCGATAGATACACCTGAGTTAGGGCTTTTGCGCTCTATGAAAAAGCCAGAGTAGGAGATAATTCTTATAGAAACAAGGACTCAGAAAAAATTATTACGCTACCTGCTGACACTCTATGCGCTCATTGCGCTTTTCACGCACCCATGGACGATAATCTCCGTCTCCTCTCCCGATAACCACTATACCGCTACCGTCTCTCGAAAGTTCAATCTGCCGAATTTCTGGCATACAGACTATATCGTGAGCGCAACGAATCACAACAACGGTATAGCCAACATCGTTTTTCATTAGGGTGTGTTTCATTTGAGTTGGGAGAGTCTGTCTGGTAGGCGATGCGGC
>CAIJLM010000446.1 GCA_903821495.1 uncultured Chthonomonas sp.
GAAATTTTTGAGGAGACAATTCGATGGCTGTTTTGACCGTAGACGCGCCACGCATATCGGCGCGGAACATTGATGATATAGCCGACAAGGTGTATCGCGGCGAGAGGCTCTCCGCTGAGGACGGCTTGCGCCTCTTTCAACACCACAATCTGCCTGAACTCGCGTCGCTTGCTAACTACGTGCGCGAGAAGCTCCACCCCGATACAAACCGCCTCGTGACTTATGTGGTGGGGCGCAATGTGAACTACACCAACGTATGCTGGGTGCGGTGCAAGTTCTGCGCTTTCTATCGCGTTCCCGGTCACGATGAGGGCTACGCGCTGAGTCAAGACCAGATATTCGATAAAGTTCAGCAGATGGTAGATGTCGGCGGCATTGAAATACTTATGCAGGGCGGCTTAAACCCCAAACTTAAAATCGAGTGGTACGAAGACCTCCTCTCCTCCATAAAAGCGCGGTTTGGCGCTTATGGGGTTATCCTACACGCCTTCTCCCCTGCGGAACTCATCTATATCGCGAAAATCAGCAAACTCTCGCTGGCGGAGATGTTTCAACGCCTCAAAGCGGCGGGGCTGGATAGCGTTCCCGGCGGAGGCGCGGAGATACTCACTGACCGCGTTCGAGAGAGCATCTCCCCCTACAAAGACACCGCGGAAGAGTGGTTGGAGTGTATGAGAGAGGCGCACCGCGCAGGGCTTCGCACAACGGTCACGATGATGTACGGCTCTGTAGACACGATGGAAGATAGGGTGGAGCATCTTATAAAGTCGCGGGAACTGCAAGACGAAACGGGCGGGTTTACGGCGTTCATCCCCTGGTCGTTCCAACCGGACGGGACGGAACTAGAGGGCGAACGCGCCTCCGCCTTCGACTACCTGCGAACGGTAGCCGTCAGTCGCCTTATGCTCGATAACATTCCCCATATGCAAGCCTCGTGGGTGACGCAGGGACCCAAAGTCGCGCAGGTGGCGCTTCGCTACGGCTTGAACGATTTCGGTAGCACGATGATGGAGGAGAACGTCGTCTCCTCCGCAGGTTGCGCCTTCACTATGCCGATTGAGGAGATGGAACGCCTGATATCCGAGGCGGGCTACGAACCCATGCGCCGCACTACGCAGTACCAACTTCTGCCCAAAGGCGTTCCCGAAGGTTCGCCGCTGTTGGGGTGAAGCGCGCTTTGTAGCGAGCAAAGGAGAATCCATGTCAAACTACGGGCTAGGCAGTCAGGGCGCGGCGGTCAACAGAATACAGACGCGCCTCAAGCAGTTGGGAAACTATGCGGGGCAGGCGGATGGCGTATACGCCGCCTCTACCGAGACCGCTGTTAAAGCGTTCCAGACCGCGCACGCTATCGGAGCGACAGGCGTTGTGGGACCTCAGACGTGGGGCGCTCTATTCCCGGGCGAGGCTATGCCGCCGCCTATCATAGACCATCCCCTTATCTACCGTTGTCTTGCGCTTACAGGTTCGTATGAGACGGATAGCCCCATCCCCGACTGCTTTGCGGGGCTTTCCGGAGATTTCGACGGGCAGGGAATCAGTTTCGGCGTACTACAGTGGAACTTCGGACAGGGTAGCCTTCCGCCTCTGCTTATTGAGATGGATACGAAGCATTCTGACGTTCTGAAACACGTTTTCGGCGGGAACTATGCGACTTTTAAGTCTACTATTCACGCCAGCAAAGCCCAACAGTTGAGTTGGGCGCGTTCTATTCAGCATAATAACGCCCTCGTTGAGCCGTGGCGCAGTCAGTTTAAGGCGCTGGGCAAGACGCAGGAGTTTCAGGATATAGAAGTCCTCCATGCGACTTCCGTGTTCGAGAAGGCTAAGGCGTGGTGTCATGAGTACGGCGTGTTCACTGAGAGAGCGGTAGCCCTGATGTTCGACATCGGCACGCAGAACGGCTCCATCAGCGCGGCGACGAAAGCGCTCATTACCGCGGATTTCGTGCATATTCCATCTTCCGGAACAGCGGAGACAAAAGAGGTGGCGCGACTCCGCATTATCGCAAACCGCAGAGCGGAGGCGGCGAATCCGAAATGGGTAGAGGATGTTCGCGCACGGAAACTTACCATTGCGAATGGCGCGGGGCAGGTTCATGGAAATTCGTACAGACTGGATGTTCAGTACGGAATACGGCTTGTCGCATTTTGATGCGATATTAAAGAAAGAGTGACGAGGAGACAGAGATGACAGTAGCGAGTCCAGTTCGCAAAACAGCCACCGATAGGGTTCCGCTCGGAAACACGGGCGCGTATGTTAGTCGTATCGGTATGGGCACAGGAACGGATGGGGGGCGCGTACAGCGCGAGATAGGGCAGGAGGGCTTTACCCGACTGATTCGATACGCCTACGAGCTTGGAATCAACTTCTTAGATACCGCCGATATGTATGGCACTCACGGAATGGTCGGAACTGCGATAAAGGGATTGCCCCGCGAATCGCTCTTCATTCAGACGAAAATGCAGTGGGACGCGCCTACTATCCCCGAAAAGCCTTTGGAGGTGTTGGACAGGTTCTTGAGCGAGTTGGGCGTGGACTACGTGGACAGTCTACTGATTCACTGCGCTACGAAACCGACGTGGGACGTGGATTTGCGAAGTATGATGGACGCTTACGACATAGCGCAGGAGCAGGGCAAAATTCGCTATAAGGGTATCTCCTGTCATGGGCTACCTTCGCTACGCCGCGCTACGGAGGTGGACTGGGTGCAACTCCAACTAGCGCGTATCAACCCCTTCGGAAAACATCTTGACGGTCTGGACGGAACGTGGGACGAGCAGGGCGATATTCCCGCCGCCATCGCGGAGCTCAAGGCGATGCACGCGCAGGGGCGGGGTATTATCGGAATGAAACTTATCGGGAACGGCGATTTCCGCGACCCGAATGTCCGCCGTGAGTCCGTTGAGTTCGTAATGGGCTGCGAGTTCGTTCACGCCTCTATTGTGGGTTTTGGGAGTATTGAAGAGATGGACGAGACGCTCGGAAACGCGAACCGCGCTCTGGCGCGGTAGGCGATTACAGCCCTCGCTCAATCATGCGCGCCCCGAAACTGAGCGCTCCCGGCGAACTCCCCAGAAACAGGTAAGGCTCCGCCTGTGTTTGCCGTTGATACTCTTCGCAGACTCCCTGAAGCGCCCTGTCCGCTTCGGGGGAGTCCAGACAGAGGACGGCTACCGTTCCCCCCGCGCCCCCCCCCGTAATTTTCGCCCCGAAGAGTCCGCTCTCCGCGCCGCGCTTTTTCACAAGATGCACCAGCAAATCGGTCTCAGCCGAACCGAGGTTAAGCCTGTCGCTATACGATGCGTGCGCCGCGTACATCAACTGCCCCGCCTCCCAGAGTATCGCTGGGTCTTGCGTGTCTTCTCCCGTTAGTTCGCACTCCTCTACATAGCGCAAAACCGCCATGAGTTTCATTACACGTTCATTTTCCAAGATGGGATGCTCCGCGCAGAGACGGGGATGGTAGGTCTCTTCCGGAACGACCCGCGTAACGGTATCGGGCAGAAGTCCATAGAGGGCTTTATACTCTGCGCCTAATATCGTATCGGGTATCAGCTCACGATACATGGCGAACTCGTCGGGCTTCATCTGACAGAGGTAGTTTTCGAGAAGTTTGCCCCCGCTCTCCAGTTGTATCACCTTCAGCCCCATGAACGCGCCGACGCGGGCTTTGGTGTAGGCGGAGCCGCCCACCGAATGCTTCACCCGCGAGTCTATCCCTACAAAGCGCCACCCGCGAGGAATACGGTAGTTTCCAAGGTGATGGTGAGGCTGACAGCGCAGGGCGAGAAGCATTCCCTCTGCGCCGAGCGCCGACGTAACTTGGTCCATAATTCCGCAGGGAGCGCCTACGATAAAATTCTCCGCCTTCTGACACCATGCCGCAAGAGTGAGGTCGCTGGGGTGGATACCCGCCGCCTCGCTGAGGGCGTGCATCGTCGCCACCTCAATCGCCGCCGACGAGGATACTCCCGCGCCGAGGGGGACATCGCTTTCTAGTAAGATATTCGCGCCACGCTCTCCCAACCGCGAATCTACACGCCCCTGTGAGACCTTCGTGTAGGCGTGAATCATCATGTAGAAACAGCCGACAATGTAACTCGCCCAGCGCGTTCGCGAATCTTTGGAGAGCGTGGCGCGAACCTCCTCAACAGGGCGTAACCGCCCCTCTGTGGTGATGAGCGCGTCTAGCGAGACCTCGACATAAGGCTGAAAGCCCTCTGTTTCGGGCGCGACGCTTAGGATACGCAGAAGTCGGTCATCGCGCCACTGCCACGCCGCATAAGCCGCCTCGGCAATGGGCATCTCTAGCACCACGCTTCCAGAGTAGTCCGCTACGCCGCCCATAACATCGAGGCGACCGGGCGCTCGCGCCCCTGCGATGGGGCTGGCGCTGTCGAAGAAGCCCTGCAATTCGTTGAGAATACGCCCCTCGAACTGTTTCCAGCGGACTTCTGACGCGATAGGAGGAGAAAAGAGACGTGAAGTCATGCAATAAAGCCTTTCCAACGGATTAATGTGGCAGTCGTATAGGTTATTATACACCCTCTAACGGCGCTATGAAACCTGAGCGTATATCTCGCCTCTTCCCAATTACAACCGCCCTTCTCCTTTTCGGGTACAATAGTTTTGGGAAAGGGAAGAAATTCCGTTATGAAATCCAACAAAAATATACTCTCCGTGTTCCTCTTTTGGGGAGGCTTGAACGGCTTTCTCGCGGTGGCTCTGGGGGCTTTCGGGGCGCACGCGCTCAAAGAGCGCCTTGAAGCCAACAACACCGTCGTTATCTGGCAGACCGCTTCACACTACCACCTAGCCCATGCGATAGCCCTTGTGTTGACCGCCATGCTCGCCGACAAGTTCGTTGGCTCTATCCTGCTGAAACGCGCCGGAGCGGGCTTTCTGTTCGGTATACTCCTCTTTTCAGGAAGCCTCTACGCGCTCGCCCTTACCAATCTGAAGGTATTGGGCGCGATAACGCCGTTTGGAGGACTTGGATTTATGGCGGGTTGGCTTCTTCTTCTTGTCACGGGAGTCAAGAGTATGGATACAGAGAGGTAGGGACGCTATGGACGACGCGGAATTGCTGGCGCAGTACGTCGCGACTTTCTCTGTATTTGATGAGTTGGCGGAACTGGATGTCGCGGAGGAGTTGAGAACAGGGGTGGACGCGCAAAATATATGCTATACATGGCGACCCATCGCTTTCAAAACAGACATCGCTTCCCTCAAAGCGCTCTATAGCGATTTGGGGCTTTCAGGGAAAGGCGACTCGCGTTTTCCGCCACTGTACGAGACGTTGATTATGTCGTATCGCTGGGCGGATGTAGATTTAGACAGCCACTTTCTGCTCGGAAACGAACCCGCGAAAGACCTTTCGCCTCTACGCGATAGAATCCGTCGAGATAAGGGTCTGTTTACCATGCTATCCCCTAATGGCTATATTCAGTTCGGACGTCCTGGCGGAGGGAATTACGACCCCGTCTGCTTCGACATCCGCCGTAGACAGCGCAATGGAGAATGCAGGATTGTACGCATTGACCACGAAGATATTTTTTGCAGATTCCGCATCAGGGAGACTGCGGAGTTAGCGCCCAACTTCCGCTCTCTCGTGCAAAAAACGATACAAGAGGCAAAGGAGAGACCATGATTCCCATTATAGACACCCACCAGCATCTCTGGGACTTGAGCAAGTTTCGCCTGCCCTGGCTGGAGGGCGCGGCGAAAATCAACAAAAGTTTCGTGATGAAAGACTACCTCGAAGCCACCGAGGGGCTAAACGTCGTGAAGACCGTCTACATGGAGGTAGCCGTCGCCGACGAGCATCTCATCGGGGAGGCGGAGTATGTCCTCGACCTCTGCGAAAGAGACGACAACCCCATGGCGGGCGCGGTTATCGGCGGAAGACCCGGCGGCGTAGAGTTTCAGGCGTATATCAATAGGTTCAAGGATAGCCCCTACCTCAAAGGCGTGAGAACCGTTTTACACTCTTCCGATACGCCAGCAGAAACCTGTTTGAAACCGGAATTCGTACAGAACGTACAGTATCTTGGAGAGTGCGGGCTACGCTTCGACCTCTGCCTGCCCTCCGACACGCTTCTGGATGGCGCGAACCTGATAGACCTCTGCCCGAACACGCAGTTTGTGTTAGACCACTGCGGCAACGCGAACGTGCAGGCGCAAGACCGAAGCCAGTGGCGAAGAGATATTGCGGAGATAGCGAAACGTGAAAACGTTGTCTGTAAAATCTCCGGTATTATCGCCTCCGCGAAGCCCGATAGTTGGAAGCCCGAAGACCTCGCCCCCATCGTTCTGCACTGCGCGGAGGTTTTCGGCAAGGACAGGGTTATCTTCGCAAGCGACTGGCCCGTCTGCACTCTGACCGCATCCTACCGCGAGTGGGTGGGGGCGCTGAAGACTATCGTCGCCGACTGGACGCAGGAAGACCAGAAAAAACTGTTCCACGATAATGCGGAGAGGTTCTACGCCCTTTCGTAGAGAGCGCAGGAAAACTCTTCGCCTACAAGCCATGGTCTGCGTCTAGCCGCACTGAAAAGGACGACACGATTTTGGGAGTGAAGCCAATGTTACACGAAAATCCACGTTCGCGCCCGCGCTTTCGCGCCATGCTATTCGGGGCGCTACTCTGCGTTCTCATACTTGTCGGGCTAGTGATTCCAAACATTAAAGTGAGTTGGAAACAGCCGGAAAGCCTCGCCGAAAAAGCGAACTGGCCCGGTCTCCCGACTCCCGAAGCGGCGCAACCCCTCGGCGAACAGGAGACCTACGCCCGCGCCGCGGCGAAGGCAAGCCCCTCCGTCGTGAATATAGACACGCGCCAACTGGTACGCCCCACCGTCTTCGACGACTGGGTGGCGGATGGTCAGGGGCGTGTGAACCTCAAGCAGGGGTCGGGCGTGGTGATAGACGCGAAAGAGGGCTATATCCTCACCAACGAACACGTTGTGGGTGGAATCAATGAAGAGAATCGGCAGATAGTCGTCTCTACCATACACGGCAAACGTCTTCGCGCAACGGTGGTGGGCGCAGACCGTACCACAGACATCGCCCTCGTAAAACTGGATACTAGCACGGATGACATTGTAGGCGCGAAAATCGGGGATGTGAACGCGCTCGTACCGGGACAGATGGCGGTGGCGATTGGCAATCCGCTCGGCTTTCAGTTCACGGTGACGCATGGCGTTATCAGCGCCCTAAAGCGTCCCGTCGGGGAGTATGAGAACCTGATTCAGACCGACTGCGCCATTAATCCGGGCAACTCCGGCGGCGCGTTGGTGAACTTGCAGGGGCAGGTGGTAGGTATCAATACGGTGATTATCAATGGGGCGCAGGGGCTTGGCTTTGCGATTCCGATGGATACCGCCCTCCGAGTCGCGGCGGAACTCAAGCAGTACGGACACATCAAGCGCCCTTGGCTGGGCATCAACGTTGTGACCAACTCTCGTCAGTTCGCCGATAACTACGGACTGCCTACGGTACAGGGCGCAGTAGTGGTGAAACTCTATGCGAAGGGACCCGCGCTACAGGCGGGTATTCGGACGGGCGACATCATCTTGAAAGCGAACAAGCGCGATATTACGAAACTGGAAGACTTCAAAGCCTTTGAGAAGGGGCTGAAAATCGGGCAGTCGGTAGAGATTGAGATACAGCGCGGCGACCAACGGGGCAAGGGCGTGGTGGTGGCGGTGGAAGCGCCGTAATTTTAGGAGAGGGTTTTGCTATGAACACTACTGCGCCTGCGCTTAAACGCATCCAACAACATATCGAGACGCTGAACAGCCTCGACCAGAAGTTGGCTTATCGGGCGCAAGGCTATCTCATGCGCTACTACGGCTCCAGAGCGTTGGAACCCTTGATAGCCGCTTGCGACCATCCGAACTATAACGTCCGCTTTCGGGCGGCGTGGGCGTTGGCGCATACTCGCGACCCTTGCGCTTATGAAACTCTCCTGCGCCTGACCCGCGACCCTGCGCCAGAGGTGCGCTACGATGCGGCTGTTGGTTTGGGAATACTTGGCGATGAACGGGCTATTGAGCCGTTGATAGAGTTGATGTCCACTCCCGACCTTGAACACTCGGTGGATGGCGCGGCGGCGATGGGATTGGAAAGGTTGGGAGAGCCAGCCGTTCCTGCGCTTTTGGCTCTGCTACAAAGCGCCACGCCTTCGGTGAGGGTGACGGTAGCCTACACACTGGGCGGTATCGGCGACGCATCCGCCATTGAACCGCTATCCCGCCTGTTGCTAGAGGAAGAGGACGGTTTGCGTATCGCGGGAATCGAGAGTTTGGCGGAGATTGGCGGTGTGGAGTGTTTCGCTCTTATCCAAACTTGCCTTGAAGACGTATCGGAGCGAGTGTGCGAGAACGCCGTTCACTGGTGTAAAGAGCTTGCTTTGAGTTCGTCCGAAAAGTAGTGGTTTGCCAAACCCATGCGCTAAAGCCTCTTTTGACCTTAGCGGGGTAAACTAACCATATCACATCCATTTTGTTTTAGGTGGAGCCTATGCCCGTACCTTTCCTTATCGCGCCAGAAATGCGAGTGCGCCTCAAAAAAAAGCACCCCTGCGGGGGCGATATGTGGCAGGTGACACGCACCGGAGCCGACATCGGTATGCTCTGCCTCACCTGTGGGCGGCGCGTGTTTTTGGAGCGTGAAGAGTTTGAGAGGCGCGTGAAAGAGATACTGGAAACGCCCGCCAACAAGGAGACGCCGGATGCTATTGAAACCAAACCCTCCCTATAGACGCTACAACCACTACTTGCCCCTTCTGTTCTGCCTCCTCTCCTGCAAGCCCGCGCCCGCTCTCCCTCAATCCGCCCCCGCCCCTCCGTCCGCCCCCTTCACCGCTACAGTAGAGGTAGACTCCACGCAGATGAAGGTCGCTTCGCCCGACGATGTTCGCGAGACACTACAGGGCGCGAAAGCCGATATTATTCCACTCTCGTCCCATCTAACGCCCTCTGGGGCGGAGCCAACTCCTGCCGACTGGTTTCAGTGGGGGCGCTTCAGCAATCGAATCAGCCCCGTCGCTCTGACGCTTGACGCTACTGCGCCTCTGGACGGGCTACGCGCCTACGCGCCTCGTTCGCTGGAGGGAACGACGCTCCTGATAGTCAATCGCTCTGAGCGAACCGCAAAAATCCTTGTGCGATTTAAGGCGACAGCGGGCTTCTATCGACTGGAGCATCTCTTCTATACGCCTCCAAAGTCCGCCTCAGACAAAAAGGACAGCGCGCCCCAATCCGCCCTGCTCTCGCTTGCGGGGGTGGAGTTGGCAAAAATGGGAGTATTTCAGCGGGTTATTAAGCTGGATGGCGGACAGGTTTCGCTGGTGCGTTTCACCGAACTGGGAAGCCTTACGCGCCGCGCCTACCAGTCCGCCATCAGCCTTTTGGGAGGCATGAGCGATGCAGGCGAGGCGGGTAGGCTTCGCGCTATTTTGCGAGAGGGCGAGCCGTATCTAGCGGGAGTTCAGGCGGGCGGTTCCGCATCGCAACGCGCCAAGCGCTATAAGTGTTTTCAGCGCCTCCTACTCTCCTATAATCAGGCGCAGTCGCGAGTGCGTAACTATCTACAGCAGAATCGCGTCCAACAGAGTGTTGGAAAACAGATAAACGCGGCGCTAGAGCGGTTCGAGAATGGCTTAGGCGAAATAGGGGGGCTAGAGGCGGGGCTTATCGCCTACCTTCGGGTGACACAAGGGCGGGACGACCCTGCGATGCCGGGTATGCACGCCTATACCGCGATTGTGACGCTGGCGCACGGCGGGGCGCATGGAGTGCAGAGCGTCGCTCTCGATTTAGACCGCAAAAGTCTGCCTGACGGGGTTCTCTGCATACCGAGCGAACCGGAGACCTTCGCCCTCCTCTCGCCTAGCCAAACCGTAAGCGTAACTTTCCATCTGCGGGTTCCTAACGAGCGACTATTTTCGCCTCGACAGTGCGTGGGCGATGTCGCTTTCCGGTTTTCCGACACTTCGCTTCATCTGTTTCCACAAACTTGGTAGGGAACCGCTCATTTTTGCGCGTTTTGCAGGTAATCTTAAACGAAATACCGAAAAGAAATAGCGCTTCGGAACATTCGTTCACTCTTTCTTCACTTTAGAGGTCAATAACTATGATGAAACATCGTTGCACGTTTGGTTGCGGGTCTATCGGGAGGTTCGCCTCTCTTCTATTCATTGCAGGATTCCTCTGCATGGCGGGGCGAGGGAGCGCCGCCATACAGATAGTTTTGGAGAAGAACGACGGCGACAAAATCAACGACGTTACGGTGATACTCGCCAAAGTTATCAGCAATGAGGGTATAGACAAAGTAGAGTTTCGCGTTGACGACGAACTCCGCTACACCGATACCAGCGTTCCTTACGAGTATACATGGGACACCATCAAAGACCCGGAGGGACCTCATACGTTCTCCGTCACCGCCTACGACTCGAACAACGTCAGCAAGCGCGTCAATGTGAAGATAGTCATTGATAACGGAATAGGCGGCGGAGTCGCCGATGTTCTGGACAAAGCGAAGTCGGCTCTTCAAGAGAAAGATGCGGATGCCGCGATAAAGTTCTGCCGCCGCGCCCTCAAAGGGGAGCCGGGTAACTTAGACGCGGCGCGAACGCTAGGCTCTATCTACGCTCTCAAGAGAGACTGGATTAAGGCGGTCGCCGCCCTTGAAAAAGTTCCCAACCTGGAGACCAGTTTTCCCGCCATGCGCGATATGGCGTACTACCGTATGCAACGCGCCCTGCTTCCGGAGAACTCTGCGAACCTGTATAGCGACATCTCCGCAGTAGACGAACTTCGCCACAAAATCAACGACCAGAATGTGAAGGATGTTGTTCAGAAGGCGGGTTCGGATAGCCTTGCGATTGGCGATGCCTACTTTAGCGCCGGACGCTATGTAGAGGCGACAGCGGAGTATGCAAAGGTAGGAAACGTAGAGACATCCTCTAATGAGGCTCTTGCGAGACTGGTGATTGGTATGGTCGCCACTGGCGACAGCGAACACGCTACCCGCCTGATACGTCCCCGCTTTCGTTCCAAAAAAGACGATGCGCCCCTACGCGCCGCCTACGCCTATCTTCTAGTCACTGCGCGTAAATACGATGAGGCTATTGGCGTTTTGACCAAAGACCTGACCGACCAGTATCCTCCCGCGTTGGCTCTCGCCTCCGTCGCGAACTTCGCGCTCGGTAAGAAAAAAGAGGCGCTCGCCTTCGCGCAAGATGCCGTGAGCCTCTCTCCTAAATCTGTAGAGGCGCACTACGCCCTCGCTCTCGCCGCTACCGATATTCGTGTTTCGGAGCAAGAGATGGCGCAAACCCTCGCGCTAAACAGTTTTCACTGGGGACCCTACCTGAACTTTGCAGGAAGGGCGCTTGTCTCTAAGCGCTCTGACCGCATTGAGACGGCGCTAAACATCACCGACCTCGTTCTGAAAAACGACCCGAAAAACATCCACGCGAAGCAGATTCAGGCGCTCGTATACCTGCACCAAAGGAAGGTTGGAGATGCGGAAGTCCTTCTGAAAAACATACTTGCAGTAGACCCGACTAGCCCCGATATTCTGATGACCACCGCTATCTACTACGACGCGAAAGGCGATGGCACTCGCTCCTCACAGGCGCTAGAGAATGTGCGTAAAGTAGACCCGCTCCACTTCGATTCGATAGCCCCGCCGCTTCCTATAAAGCACATTGAGTATATCAATCGCACTTGGCTTGGGCGTTCAGGCTTCTTTATCGACCCCGCGACACTCTTTCCGCCAAAGAACTAAAGGGTTGCTCAACTCCCTCCTTGTCCTACGTCTCCACCCTTCTCAATAGGCTTACGTTAGCGGAAGTCAGTTGGGGAGGGGGTGTGAGGGTCCGCCTATACGAAACATGGAGTATGTAAATGCGTCGTATTGTCCTCTTCTTAGCGCTAGCGAGTCTTCCCGTAAAGGCTCTCGCTCAACTTCCCAATGTTGGCTACTACCGTTTTCCCGCTATTCACAAAGACACGATAGTCTTTACCGCGCAGGGAGACCTTTTCAAGGTCAGCGTAAACGGCGGAGCCGCTCAAGCTCTCACCACGCACCCAGAGCAAGAGACGCGCCCCGCACTCTCGCCAGATGGCAAGCGGGTCGCGTTTACAGCGGGGTATGAGGGACCCAATGAGGTCTACGTCATGCCGATTGAGGGCGGGCTACCCAAGCGTCTCACTTATGAGGGCGGTAACGCTCTCGTGGTAGGCTGGACTCCCGATAGCAAAGTAGTCTACAACTCCACAATAAACTCCACTCTCCCCGATAGACGGCTGTTTACGATTGACCCCGACACTCTTGCGCGGGTTCCTATTCCCCTCAATCAAGCGAATGACGGCTGTTACGATAAGGCGGGCGGAACGCTCTACTTCACCCGTCTGCCTTTTCAAGGAAGCAGCGCCAAGCGCTACAAGGGCGGAACCGCGCAGAATATCTGGAAGTTCGACCCTGCCGCGAAGACGGCTGTCCCGCTGACCGCGAACTTTACCGGAACCAGTAAATACCCGATGTACTGGCAGGGGCGAATCTACTTCGTTTCAGACCGCGACGGGACGATGAACCTCTGGTCGATGAACCCTAACGGCGGGGCGCTCAAACAGCATACCCATCACAAATACTTCGATATAAAAGAGGCTTCCCAAGATAGCGGACGCATCGCCTACCAACTCGGCGCAGATTTGCACGTCTACGATATTGCGGCGGACAAAGACGCGCTCCTCAACATAACCATCGCCTCTGATTTCGACCAGACCCGCGAACGCTGGATAAAGGAGCCGATGGACTATCTGACCCACGTCGCGCTGTCTCCAGACGGAAGCAAGGTCGCGCTGACGGCGCGGGGGCAGGTCTTCGTCGCGCCTGTGAAACAGGGGCGATTTGTGGAGGTAACGCGCAAGCAGGGCGTTCGTTACCGCAACGCTATGTTCGCGGCGGATAGCAAATCGCTCTACGCGCTCTCCGATGAGACGGGCGAAACGGAGTGGTGGAGACTCCCCGCGAACGGTATGGGCAAGCCGGAGCAGATAACCAGCGACTCCAAAGTTCTGCGGACGAATGGGGTGGTCTCTCCCGATGGGAAGTGGATTGCCTACTCGAACAAGAGCGAGGAGTTATGGCTGTTCAACATTACAGACCACGCTTCAACGAAAATCGCTACCTCAGAGTACGGCGAGCATGGCGATTTTACGTGGTCGCCCGATAGCCAGTGGCTTGCCTACACAGAGCCAAGCGTCGCCTTTGGGCGCATCGTTCTCTACTCGCTGAGGGACAAGAAGTCCACGCCCGTCACCACAGACCGCGCTGATAGCAGTAGCCCTGCGTGGAGTCCCGATGGCAAGTGGCTCTACTTTATTTCGGAGAGAACCTTTCGCTCTCTCGTAGGTTCGCCTTGGGGACCTCGTCAGCCGGAGCCATTCTTCGACAAACAGAGCAAACTGTACAAAATCGCGCTTACGCCGGGGTTGCGTTCGCCATTCCAACAGGACGACGAGCTCTACGCGCCTAGCAAGCCTCGCCCCTCTGAATCTGGAAAGACGCAGACGACTATCGTCCTTGAAGGGATACAGAAACGTCTTTGGGAGGTTCCCGTCCCCTCTGGAAACTACTCTCGCCTTAAAATGACCGACGGCAAACTGTTCTGGTTGAGCGGAGAGCGAGGGGCGGGGAGTCCCGCGCTAGTTGCGCTGGACATCGCCAACAAGGACATCGCTATCAAGAAAGTGGCGGATGGCGTAACAGATTATGAGCTGTCGGCGGACGGCAAAAAACTGCTCATTCGGACTGGAAAGCAAATCTCTGTAGTAGATGCCTCCTCCTCTCCCGCCTCGCTAGAAAAGGAGAGTGTAAACCTTTCGGACTGGACTTTCTCGGTTCAGCCCCGCGAGGAGTGGCGGCAGATGTTGACGGAGGCGTGGCGGCTTGAGCGCGACTTCTTCTACGACCCGAAAATGCACGGCGTAGACTATCAGGCGATACTGAAAAGACATCTCCCCCTTGTGGAGCGCGTGCGAGACCGCGCCGAACTGAGCGACCTTATCGCCTCTATGGTAGGAGAACTCTCCGCCCTGCACATCTTTGTGGGGGGCGGCGACTCCCGTTCCGGGACGGATAGTATCGCCCCCGCCTTTCTTGGCGCGACGGTTAGCCGAGACGCGGAGCATGGCGGCTGGCGCGTGAACAAAATCTATAACGGCGACCCCGACTACCCGAACACCGCCTCTCCATTGGCGCGTCCGGGCGTGGATATGAGGGAGGGCGACGTTATCCTCTCCGTGAACGGGGTAGCGACCTCCGATGCCCCCGACCTCTCCGCGCTTCTGCGAAATCAGGAGGGGAAGCAGGTTCTACTGCGTATCTTGGAGAAGGCGAAGGGAACGGTTCGAGACTGCATTGTTACGCCTATCTCGCGAGGAGCCTCCGGCGAATTGCAGTATACGGATTGGGAGTTAAGCCGACGCGATAGGGTGGAGGAGGCGGGCAAGGGCGATATCGGCTACGTTCACCTCCGCGCTATGGGGTCGGGCGACATCGCGCAGTGGGCGAAAGACTTCTATCCGGTATTTCACCGTCAGGGGCTTATTGTGGATGTGCGACACAACGGCGGCGGCAACATTGATAGCTGGATTCTGGAAAAACTTCTGCGGAAAGCGTGGTTCTACTGGCAGGCGCGAAACGAGAAGCCGACTTGGAATATGCAGTGGGCGTTTCGCGGTCACGTTGTCGTGTTATGTGACGAACGCACTGGTTCCGATGGAGAGGCTTTCACTGAAGGCTTTCGTAGGCTGGGGTTGGGCAAAGTTATCGGTACGCGGACGTGGGGCGGGGAGGTGTGGCTGAGTTTTGATAACTACCTTACCGACAATGGAATAGCCTCCGCCGCAGAGACGGGCGTGTTTGGACCCGAAGGGAAGTGGCTTATCGAAGGGCATGGCGTAGACCCCGACATCGTGGTGGACAACTTGCCTTTTGAGACCTTTAACGGCGAGGACGCGCAACTGAACGCGGCTATCGCCCACCTGCAAAAGTTAATTCTTGAGCGACCTGTTCCGCTTCCAAGCCGCATTCCATTTCCGAATAAAGCCTTTGAACCTAAGTAGGCGATTAGGAGAAGGGTATAGGCGTTACAATTTTTCAATCAAATGCAAAATTGTATCGCCTTGTTTGGGGAAGAGATACTTGATAACGATGTTCGCCATGCCGACAATTTCGCCTAACACAGCGAGAATGAAACTGGTGGAAACCCACTTATCAACATGAATCCAGCCCCAACCGATACAAAAAAATGCGAAGTTGACGAGCGGGTAGGGCAACATTAGTTGGTGACAATGTTGTTTGCTCCTTGTAATTTGTCGTCCCTGTATTTAGGCTTTCTCCCTCGCCTCTTTTTGGGTACAAAGGGCTCTGGCGCGAAGCGATAGGATA
>CAIJLM010000447.1 GCA_903821495.1 uncultured Chthonomonas sp.
GCACGATGTTCCTCACAACTTTGTAGCCCTGCTCGCTGTATTCCAACGCTATCTTCCCAGAACTCCGCAAGGCGGGAGTCGGGCGGTTATACGCCCTCAAGTCTTTAGGCTCAGGCTCCGAAACAAACCCTTCGCTACCTGGTTGAACAAACGAACGTCTCACAGAATATTCGTAGTCTGCTAAGTTAATTCCCAGCCAATTTTGAGGGCACGATAGTTGTAAATCCCTCTGTTGCTTAGTTGGTTCTCGTTCCATTTTGAAGCCTCCTTTATGGAAAAATACAGTATATCGAATAATATCATATTTGTCAATTAAATGGAAAAATTAGTAGTGCGATATGAATATATATATAGAGCGATTCGGCGAAGTGAGACATCAACGCAGGAATTTGCCCCCTCTCCGCCGAATAACCTTCCATCACACTCCTCACTCGAAAGGAACCGCAACCATGTTCCTCGCCGCCTGTCTGCTTGCAGGGTTAATCGCCATGACTACACCGAAAGCCGAAACCCCCTTTCTTCGCTCTGAACTTATCACGAAGCCCGAACCCCTTCACAATCACGGAAGTTGCATCGTGGAGACTCCCAAAGGAAACCTCCTCGTCTGCTGGTATCGCGGGTCGGGAGAGCGAAGTGCCGACGATGTGGCGGTGGTCGGGGCGCGGCTCCTCAAGGGGCGCAAAAACTGGTCGCCGATGTTCGTGATGCACGACACTCCGGGCTACCCGGACACCAACCCCTGCATGATTGTAGACCCGCAGAACCGCCTCTGGCTCTTCTGGGGAACCGTCCTCGACAACCACTGGGAGACCGCGCTCACCAAGTACAAAATCAGCGGCAAGTTCGAGCAAGCCGACTCCGCGCCCGTGTGGGAGCAGGAGAAAATCCTGCACCTCAAGCCCGGCGAGGAGTTTCAGCGGACTGTGGAGCGCGACCTCGACAAGCAGTGGCTACCCTACGCGCCCAGTATCAAGCCCGACCAAAAAGAGAAGTTCGAGACCGCGCTCAAGAACCTGCACGAGTGGGCGAAGGTCAAACTCTACACGCGACTCGGCTGGATGACGCGGGCGCATCCTACTTTTCTCGCAAGCGGGCGCATGATAGTCCCGCTCTACTCCGACAGGTTCGACTTCTCGCTCATGGCGCTAACCGACGACGGCGGCGCGACGTGGAAGGTCAGCGAACCGCTGGTAGGCGCGGGGAATGTTCAGCCCTCCATAGCGATACGCAAGGACGGAATGCTCGCCGCCTATTTCCGCGACAACGGCATGGCTCCCCAACGTGTTCAGGTCAGCGAATCGAAGGACGAGGGCATGACGTGGACGCTTGCGAAGGATACGGAACTGTTCAATCCGGGCGCGGGGCTAGAGGTCATCGTTCTCAAGAGCGGCAGGTGGGTTCTCATCAACAACGACACGGAGGACGGGCGGCATCGCCTCGCTCTGCACGTCTCGGAGGACGAGGGCAAGACGTGGCGCACCGCCCGCTACCTCGAAAAAGACGAAAGCAGGCAGGGCGCTGGCTCCTACTCCTACCCCTCTATTATTCAGACGCGAAATGGGCGTATCCACGCCACCTACTCCTACACCCCCAACGCGCAGAACGCGCTAAAAGAGGGCAAAGGCGAAACCATCAAGCACGCTGAGTTTAACGAAACATGGCTACTGGAAGGCAGGGGGAATCTATGAAGCCGACGACCCGGTATCGCTGGGCAGTGGTAGGAATGCTCTGGTTTATCTGCTTCTTCAACTACGCAGATAGGCAAGCCATCTCCGTAGTGCTACCCGTTCTGAAAAGCAAATACGGCTTCACCAGTTCGCAACTCGGCATGATAGGCGCGGCGTTTATGTGGGTCTACGCGGCGACGGCTCCCATAGCGGGGCAGTTCGGCGATAAGTTCTCACGCAAAGCCGTCATACTCGGCGGGCTGACGATTTGGAGTGTGATAACGGGTTTCACAGCCGCCTGTAGCAAAGTGTGGCACTTCGTACTCGTGCGCGGCTCAGAGGGGCTAGGCGAGACCTTCTACTTCCCCGCCTCCATGTCCCTCATCAGCGACTACCACGCGAAGGACACCCGCTCTCGCGCCATGAGCCTCCATCAGACCAGCGTCTACGCGGGTACGATTGGCGGAAGCGTCTTCGCGGGCTACCTCGCGCAGAAGTACAACTGGCAGATGCCTTTCATCCTCTTCGGGGGGCTGGGCGTTCTGTTGGCGGGAGTACTCTGGTTCTTTCTGCGCGAACCCGCCCGCAACGAAGCGGAGCGCAACGCAGGAGTTGAGGAGTTCGTGGAGGCGGAACAGATTTCGTGGTGGCGGTTTATACGCGAACTGACGCGAACCCCCTCCGCTATGCTCTTGCTTCTTGCGTTTATGGGAACCAACAGCGTCGCGGGGGTCTTCCTGACATGGACTCCCACCTTCCTCAAAGAGAAGTTTGGGCTGAACCTCGCCTCCGCGGGCTTCAACGCCACCGTCTTCATCCAACTCGCAAGCATGATAGGCGCTCCCCTTGGCGGACTGATGGCGGACGCGCTCCGCAGACACTATGCGGGCGGACGCATGATGGTGCAAGGGATTGGAACGCTACTCGGAACGCCCTTTATCTTCGCGTGCGGCTACCTGCGCGATTTACACGTATTGCAGATTTCGATGGTTCTCTTCGGGCTATGCAAAGGCATACACGACTCGAATATCGTGGCGGGGATGTACGACGTGGTTCCTCCAGCGCGACGCGGTAGCGCGGTGGGTATGCTGAACTTCATTGGGTGGATAGGCGCGGGCTTCTGCACATGGCTTATCGGCTACGTTACAGATAAAGGCATCCCGATGAGCGTCTCTATCTCCGCAATGGCGCTCATCTATATCACTGTCGCGACGCTCTTCTTTGTGAGCGCGTTCGTATTCGCGCCCCGCGATGTGCGGCGGTAGCCTTGCGTGAAGGAGGTGTTTTCTATGGAAACTCTATGCTACTATCTATTGGGGGTGATTATCCTATTACGCCATTATAAAGCCCCTCACTACCCCCGGTTATGGATTTTCGCAACTTTATAATTCGGAGGTGACCGCGCAGGTTTCCTCTTGCGCGGTCAAATTGATTTATGACCAACCGTCGGTTAAATTCCCCCGTTGACTAAAAGTTACGTACAGTGTATACTTAGATATTGCGAATAAGGGATAGATGTTCCGAACAACGATTCGGAGGGACAGGCGAAGACATAACCCTACACAAGATGTTTGAACCGGAGTAGGAAAGGTTTCAACTCTTTGGAAAATATACTGGTTCGAGGCGGTAAGGCGCTGTCAGGCGTGGTCGAAATTGGAGGAAGCAAGAACGACGCGCTTGCTATCCTGGTGGGGGCTATCCTTGTCCCAGGCGTGAGCGTTCTACACAACATACCTGCAAACACAGATATACTTAACCTCTTAAACATTTTCCGTCAGATGGGGGTACGGGCGCATTTTGCAACTCCTACCACGCTTGAGTTAGACGCTAGCGCCCTCTCTACCTCAGAAACGCCACACGACTTGGTTCGGCAGATGCGCGCCTCATTCAACCTTCTCGGCGCTCTCATGGCTCGCTTCGGTCATGCGGAGGTAGCGATGCCGGGCGGATGCAACATCGGCGCGCGCCCTGTCAACTTTCACATCGAAGGGCTACGCCAGCTTGGGGGCGAGTTCACCCTAGAACACGGCGTGTATTATGGTAGAGTTGACCGCTTTCTAGGAGCCAACATCAACCTTGAGTTCCCAAGCGCAGGCACTACGCAACACTTAATGATTGCCGCGACCCTCGCGATGGGAACCACCACCATTGAAAACTGCGCCGCAGAACCAGAGGTGATAAACCTCGCAGAATTTCTGAATGCGTGCGGCGCGAAAATACGTGGAGCGGGAACGCCCATTATTGAGATTGAGGGCGTTAAGACTCTGCGCCCAACTGAGTTCGCGATTCTGCCCGACAGAATGCAGGCGGGCACTTATGCCATCGCTTCCGCCATTTCGGGCGGGGATGTGTTTCTCAAGAGAGCGGTTTACGAACACTGTCGCCCTCTCTTTTCCAAAATGCTGGACGCAGGTATTCAGATAGATGCCGAGACGGAGGGGGTCAGGGTGAGGCGAAGCGCAAACACCATTCAACCTATCGACTTCAAAACCATGCCCCATCCCGGCTTCCCTACCGATATGCAACCCATTCTCGCGACCATGCTCACCATAGGGGATGGCACGTCCGTCATTACAGAGACTATCTACGAAAACCGTTTCCGCTATACGATGGAACTAGCCAAGATGGGAGCCGACATTCGTATCTCTGGGCGCAACGCGATTATAACCGGCGTAAAGCGACTCTCCGGCGCGCCCGTCGTCTCGCCCGATTTGCGCGGAGGCGCGGCGCTTGTGATAGCGGGACTGATTGCGGAGGGCGTAACAGAGGTGAGCGACTTGAGACACATCGATAGAGGTTACGAAAACCTTGTTCTAAATCTTCAGAATTTGGGCGCCGATATAAAGCGCCTTCCCGTAAAAGAAGGAAGTAAACCTTGTTCAGTTTAGTGCCTGAACTGGGCGTTGACCTTGGAACCGCGAATATACTGGTCTATGTTCGCGGTAAAGGTATCGTCCTTCGCGAACCCTCTGTGGTTGCCATATCCGAAAAAACAAAAAAGGTTCTCGCAGTAGGCGAGGAGGCGCGTCTTATGCTAGGACGCACTCCAGGCAACATTACCGCTATTCGCCCCATGAGCGATGGCGTTATCGCCGACTACACCACGACCCTCAAGATGCTTGAGTACCTGTTTGAAAAGGTAGTCGGCAAAAAGAGGTTCTTCAAGCCAAGAGTGCTTGTCTGTGTGCCGTCGCAAGTCACCAGCGTAGAGCGTCGCGCTGTACGCCAAGCCGCGCTAGAGGCGGGCGCAAGCGAGGCGCATACCATAGAAGAGCCTATGGCGGCGGCGATTGGCGCAGGGTTGCCTATCTCTATGCCCGGCGGCAACATGGTTGTAGATATTGGCGGCGGGACTACCGATGTCGCAGTTATCTCTCTTTCCGGTATTGTGACCAGCGAGAGCCTACGCATAGCGGGTAATCGTATGGACGAAGTGATAATTCGCCACATCAAAACGGTCTATAGCCTGATGATTGGCGATAGAACAGCGGAGGAGATAAAACTCAAAATCGGCTCCGCCTATCCGCTAGAGACCGAAATGACCCTCGCCGTTCGCGGGCGCGACCTCGTGGCGGGACTGCCTAAGACCATCGAAATATCCTCCGTAGAGATTCGCGAGGCGCTTCAGGAGCCAGTACTCGCCGTTGTGGAAAAGGTGAAGCGCGTCCTTGAACAGACTCCCCCCGAACTCTCCTCTGATATTATAGAGCGCGGCATTGTATTGACGGGCGGAGGAGCGCTCTTGAGGGGGTTAGATAGACTCCTTACCGCCGCGACAGGTATCCCCGTCTACGTTGCGGAAGACCCGCTCTCCTGCGTTGCGATTGGAACGGGACGCGCCTTAGAAGAGTATCACGCCATTCGAGACAGCGACCGCTAAGAATAAAAAGAGGTAACTATGCGCCTTCGCACACTGCTTATAACGGGAAGCATCGCCCTATGCGCCTGCCGAGGCTCTACACAGGGGCTACCCTCCGATGTTCGCCCTAGCCACTGGGCGGCGGAGTATGTCCGCGCTACGCTTCAAACGAAAGTTTTAGCCGTGTCCAGCGACAAAGCGTTTCACGGCGAAGCGAAGGTGACAAAAACAGAGGCGATTATCGCTATCGCTAACCTCGCGCATCTTTTGGAGGCGAACCAGTGGAAGGCGCGTAAGAGCGTAGCCCTTCCGCCCCAAGCGGATAAGTTAGTGGAGGGAGCCGAGTGGCGAACGCAACCTCTTACACGTTACGCTTTTGCGCGACTGCTGGTTAAGAGCGCCGATTTCTTTACGAACGGCGTTCAACGCGCTAACCCTGCCTCGAAAGACCGGGGTAAATCCATCAAAATCCCCGCCAAACCCACTATCAAACTGGCTCAAAAACACCCTGCCTACCCATCCGTCGCCTATCTTGCTAGCCGCAGAATGCTCTACAACGATTCTCCCTTCCTAAACCCAGACGACAAGCCCGTGCAAGCCTCTGAGGCGGCGACAGGGTTGGCGCAGGTTCTCATCGGGCTAATAGATAGCAATACCGATATGGGCAAGGATGCGAACGGCGACACCATTGACCGCTCCTTTCATAAGAAACCCTGAACATAACATGAGTTCCTCTGAATTTCCAACCCGCTGTCAATGCAAGCGACACACTCCTACGAACCTCCGTTGTTCGCGGTGCAACGTGCCGATATGCCCCCACTGCTCTAATATCGTAGCCACGGGACAGGTCTGCCACACCTGTCTGCGGGGTCATACCAATCACCTCTATCAGTTTGGCGTTAGCGAGGTAGCGCGTGGAGCCACAGCGAGCCTACTAGTCTCTACGATTCTTGGCTTGATTCTGGCAGGCGGTGAAAGATTCGGGCTGTTGCTTGCGATATGGGGCGGAGTCATTCATGGGCTGGCAGTAGCCGAAGCCTGTCTTCGCGCCACAGGACGCAAGCGAGGTTGGCAGATGGAGGCGGTCTCTGGAGTGAGCGCGGGAGTAGGGGCGCTCATCGGCTTCCTGATTGTCGCCTCCCCAACCGGGCTATACTCTCCCTACAGCTACGCCTGTATCGGTATCTCCGTCTTTATCGCAGTGACCCGTATTCGCAGTTTTTAGGGTTTTCTAATCTCTCCCCGGACAGAGGGTTTGAGTACATTACCTCTACCGCCCTTCTTGAAGTGGAGAGTTGGAGCGAACTGCTCGTAGACATTTAACGTTAAGCAAAAAATACCTAAACCATTACAAAGAAAGGGGTGTTACTGTGCCTTTTATACCTGTTATCGCCTTGAATACGCCTACTACTATCTCTTTTGTTTTTCTCCCTAAAGCTGACCCGACAGCCCAAATCAAGAAGCAGTACGAGACATTGACGAAGGGTTGGAAAATGCTGGATGCAAAAGTCATCACCTCGGTGTGGGCTACAGACTATACAGAGATTCAGAGTTTCGATAGAAAAGCCAAAACCGCTAACCGTAAAGAGGCGAGCGCTTTAGTGCAAAGTATTCTGAAAAAGTGGGACAAAGCGGAGATAGCCTTCACCATTCAATCGTTGAAACTAACGGATGGCGGCAAGAAGGCTCAGGTCGTCGTATCTATGAACGGAACGATTACGGTAAACGCAAAAACAAAGCGCCCTCAGACAGCGGGAATGACCGCTCGCTTTAACCATCTTTGGGTGAATAACGGGAAGACATGGCTCTTAAAACACCAGTCTCCTGACTTGCCAAAGCAAAAGTAGCGCTCTATGAAAGCGCGAACCACGCCGACCCGACTACTGCTTGTTGGAGTAGTGGCGCTACCAATACTCTTTGTCGCTATACTCTATCGTGTA
>CAIJLM010000448.1 GCA_903821495.1 uncultured Chthonomonas sp.
CGTCAAAATAGACCCTTTGCCCATTGCCGTCAACCCATGTTGTGATAATGCCAAAGCGGTCAAAAACCGTTTTGGCTTGGCTCGTCCGCATATCTATGTCAAGGCTAACGGACTTTTCATTCAGCGTGACGACAATCTTCCCGCCCCCTTCTGGCTTTGGAGTGTAGGTCAGGCTCCATGTATGCACCGCGCCGTCCGGTAAAATGTGAGGGCGGTCAGCGCTATTCGAGACGAACTGAACGCCCTCTAATACGCGACAGACGGGATAAAAATAGAAGCCCTCGCTACTAGGTCCCTCGATAGCGACCCCCAAGAATGCGTTTGGAAAGCCAGATTTTTGCGAGGGCGTCACCGTCATACTCTCTTTTGCGTTGTAAAACCCGATGAGCATCGTGCTATCGCTTACTCCGCGCCGCAAACTAACCTTGCCAGAGGCGACCAGAGGCTTTTCCAGCGTCAGAGGGGAGAGTTTGTCCCCATAGCAAGCCATTTTCTCAGGGTAGCGGCAGTCTCCTCGAAACACCAGTCCGCCCAACTCCCCCTGCTTGCCTCCTGCAAAACTCGTCGGGCTATACCCAAAGTCGCCGTAAGGGCGTACCTCTGTCGTACGGTACTCTTTATGGTTCCCGACTGCCTCCCAACGCGGGGCTTTGCGAAGGTCTTCCGTCTTGCCGTTCACTGTAACGCTCTGTAGCCATATCTCGCCGCCGTCATCTGCGCTTTTGATAATGTTGAGGAGGCCGAAGCGGTCAAAGGTTGCGCCATCCGCTTTGTGTCCCGGAGAGAGGTTACAGACTGCCTCTTCCTCCCCGATAGTCACACGAAAGGAGCCATCTCCACGATTCGCCATCGGGTCGTACTGTAGCGACCACTTGTAGAGAGCGTCCCCAGGAACCCCTTTCAACCGTGTTCTTCCCGTTACAGGGTCTTTAAGAGTTGTAAACCCGCCAGGGCTGTCTCCGCCCGCCCTCCACCGCTGCGTCGCGTACTCCACATAGGCGTAGAACACGTCTCCGCGCCCCTGTAGGCGTATCACAAGGCTGTTGGGCGTTCTCCACTCGTTCACACTATGCGAATTGAAAAAGCCTAAAAGGAGGTGCGCCCTCCCTTTTGGAAGGAGGAGAGTTCCAGAGGCGGAGAGTGTGTCGTTTAGTGTAAGTTTTGGGAGGGGTTTAGCGTAGTAGGCGGCGACGCTCGAAGGCGTGATGAACCCGCCTATCGCGCTTTCGGCGTTGTTAGCGTCCGCAGGTCGATAGCCGAAGTCCTGCCTCACGGGGCGGGTGCGAAGCGGGTTGGGGCGATTATTTCGCCCCTCCCAGTGCGGGTCTTTGTCAAAACGCTCCACCCGAACTGTCGGGGCGTTGGCTTGCCATGGGGATACAGCGAACAAACCGAGCGGCAGACAGAGTAGAGCGAAGCGTAAAAGCGATAGCATAACGCTACCCCCCTTTGTAGTTACCAGCGTTCTGAAACGGATTTTGCAAGCAGGAAGTGGTGCAGGTAGTCGCGCCCTCCGGCTTTGCTATCGGTTCCGCTCATCTTGAAGCCGCCGAAGGGCTGAACATCCACCAACGCTCCTGTACACTTTCGGTTGAGGTAGAGGTTCCCTACCATATACTCATGACGGGCGCGTTCGAGGTGTGCGCGGTTGTTACTATAGAGCGCCCCCGTCAAGCCGTAGTCGGTATCGTTCGCGATGGCGAGAGCATGGTCGAAGTCGTCGGCGCGAATAACCGCTAGAACGGGACCGAAAATCTCCTCTTGCGCGATTCGCGCAGACGGAGCGACATCTGCGACGATAGTAGGCGCAAGAAACCAGCCCTCGCTCGCATCCGCCCCCGAACCGTCCAGTACAACGCGCCCTTCGCTACGCCCAATCTCGATATAAGAGCGAATTTTCTGATACGCCTCCTCGTCGATTACCGCGCCCATACTCACATTGTCAGGGCTTGCAGGGTTGCCGAGAGTCAACGCCTTCGCCCGTTCTACCACCTTTTCCAGAAGCGCGTCGTAGATAGCGGTATGAGCGATAAGGCGCGAACAGGCGGAACACTTCTGTCCCTGAAACCCGAACGCCCCCGCAACTACACCCTCCGCCACCGCGTCTAGGTCTACGCCCTCATCCACGACAGTTGCGTCCTTACCGCCCATCTCCAGTATCGCCCGTTTGAGCCACCTCTGTCCGGGTTGCGGGGTCGAGGTGCGTTGGTAGATATGTAGCCCTACATCTCGGCTTCCCGTGAAGGAGACGAAGGGGATTTGAGTGTGTCCGGTAAGGTATTCGCCGATAATCTCGCCCCGTCCGGGCAGGAAGTTGACAACGCCGGGAGGCAGACTCGCCTCTTCCAGTAGCTCCATAAACTTCGCGGCGATAACAGGGGTCTGCTCGGCGGGCTTCATAATTACAGTATTGCCCACGACTACCGCAGAGACCGCCATACCCGCCATTATCGCAAGAGGGAAGTTCCAAGGGGATATGGAGACACCCACGCCCATCGGCAGGTACATCACCTCGTTCTCTTCGCCTGAATAGTCGGTGGTAGGGTGGGGACGACAGATGCGTACCGCCTCTCGCGCATAGAACTCCAAAAAGTCTACCGCCTCAGCGGTGTCGGCATACGCCTCCAGCCAACTCTTGCTCGACTCCAGAACCATCCAAGCCGAAAACTCGTAGATGCGCCGACGCAGTAACGCGGCGACCTTGACGAGATAGCGGGCGCGTACATCGACAGGGACTCGCGACCAACTACGGAACGCCTCGCGCCCCGCCTGAACCGCGCTCTCAGCGAGGCTCTCCGTCGCCTCATGCACATACCCAATGACCTGTTCCCGCCGCGCCGGGTTCACGCTGACGGCTATCTGCCCCGTCTCAATGTGTTGACCGCCGATAACAGGCAGGTAGGTCTTGCCTAGTTCGCTCTCCACTTTTTGGAGGGCAGCAAGCATCTTACTGCGGACATCCGGCTCCGCAAAATTGACATACGGCTCATTTTGGAAGGGGGTGAACATCGCTCGAAAAACTCCTTACACGCTACACGTGTCTCATAACTACGATATACTCGCAGAGCATCGTCTGCTCTGTTTTGCCCGGCGCGTTTGTCGGGCTATTTCTCGACGGCATTCGCTTATTGGGAATACCACGCAGGAAAGTCGTCTCATACACGTACCCAACCGCCTCGAAGAGACTACGAACCGCTTCGTCTGTTGGCAGAAGGACTCCCTTCACCTTGCGATTCCCAACGACATAAGCGACATACCCACCCGATTTGACAAGCGGCGCGATATGGGTGATGGAGGCTTTAAGGTCTTTGTAGAAGGTAGCGACGTGCAGGGCGCGGTCTCTATCTACCTGTGCAATGGAGGCTAAAGCATCGTCTAAGTTCGCACAAGAAAACACAGGCAGGGTTTTTGTTTTCTTGCCGCCCATGAGGGCGCTGTCTACGCTCCCCCCATCGGGTAGACCAAGCCATGCAGACGACAAACGCGAATACTGCCCATAAGCGACCGTTGTTTGCGAATCCCCGTAAGGCGGAGAGGTGACAACGATATCCACGCTACCGGGAGGTAGGAGTCGCGTTGGAACTCCTGAGACGGTATTGAAATCATGGATAGCAACGGAAGGGGTTGCACCCTCCATCATCTCTTGGAGAGCCATTAGCCCATTACGGTTACGGGCGAGTTTTGCGAACATGATTTGAAAAGGGGCGGGCTTGTGTCTCTCCAAGTCGCTTTCGGCATAGCGATAGAGTTTGAACTCGTCACGCCGCGTATTGGACGATTCACGCGCCGTTTCGCTAAACGCAATCGCAAAAAAGTTACGCGCCTCTGTATTCTCAATACACGTCACAAATTTCCGCAAACGCGCCAACTGTCGAAAAACCTCTGGCTTGAACCAAAATTCGGGGCGGCTAATACCGTCTAGCGTCATGTCGAGAGGCTCTTCGCTATCAGGTAGGAGTAAATAAGCCCACAACTCCTTGACGTAAGCGTCCAAAACCTCAATAGAGGGAAGAGTTGTCTTTGCGCGAGCGATGAGGCGAGCCAGAGGGTTAAGGTCTGTACCGACAACACTCAGTCCGCGAATCATGCCTTCAACAAGAGAGGTTCCCGTGCCGCAATAGGGGTCAAATAGAAGGGCGGGATGTTTTGGGGCAAAGAGGTCGAGGAGTTTCCCCGCTATTTGCGGAATCATCCTTGCAGGGTAGTCGTGGTAACAGTGGGTTAGGGAACGAGTCTCCGCTCCTTGAAATGTCCAGTCATCTTTCTCGCCGACCTCTCCCGCTTCGTACAGCGATAGTTGGTTTACTCTCATAATAGGCGTTTAACCTCTTCCGCTATCTCTTCAGAGCGCACGGTTTCAATATCTTGCACGATAGCGAACAGCTCTGAAAGTTCCTCTTCAAATGTTCGGAATCCTGTCCCGTGATTTCGAGCGCTTGTCCCTTTATCATGCAAACGCAGGTCAACACGGATATGTCCTATACGCAATTGGCTACGGATTATTTCGAGGGATGTTCCCGCCAATAGTTGAGCGCGTTCATACCGAAACCACTCTGTCTCTCCGCGCATTTCACTGGATGCGCTGACGAGCAAAAGAGCAGGTAATTTCTTCATAAAACGCTCTGCTAAGTCCGCCAATTGCCATGTCGCAATAAGCGTTCCGTCTATGTGTCGAACTGAGATAGCTTCCTCCTCAATATCAAGAAATAGCCCCGAACTGTTAGGGGTCTGAGACATTGTGAAGTATATTCCCTGTCGCCCATCTTTGTCGAATGTCCCATATTGACGGATTGCCACAAGTGGCGGCATCTTCCACACCTTACGGTTGAATGTAAACAGAGTAACCATCGAAGAGCCGCCAAGTCGTCGCGCTTTAAGCTCAATCTCGCCTAAGTCAGGGCTAGCGATGTTATTTTCGCTCAAGCCAAGCAACTGTTCTAAAGTATGCCCTACACCTGTTGGTCCTTTGCGCCTTGAAGGAACCCAGCCTTGATTTTTGATGTGCATAAACTTGACCTGAAACTCTTCAATTGTCATATAATCCCCAACTCTCCTTGTTCTATATATAACTCTGTAGTAGGCAGGAAATCAGGAAGCGAAGCGATTGTCTACTCTTCAAGCACTCTGATATTGTACCGCTTCTTCGCCTAAATCGCTAGAATCTCTTGTTAAGCAAGAACTCGCCAACACAAAAGAGTTTCCATACAAGCCATTATTGATAGCGCGACTGTGGGGGAAAACGCTCTAGGGTGGAGTGATGCTTTGATAAAAAATCCCCCTGCCCAACTTCTTGAGCAGGAGGACGCAATACGAGGCAACCCATCTACGCAAACTTCGTCTGTAGCGAGTAGGGCTTGCGATATTCGCGCTTGTAGGAGGAGGTGTTCTTGCCAGCGCGACCCACGATGTCCATCTTCTCCTTGCTCCAGCGCACCGACTCCCCTGCGAGAAGGGCAGCGTTCGCGAGGTGGCAGACGATAGTGGTCTGCGCCATCGAGGAGATGTTTGAGCGCGGCTGTTCGCGAGACTTCACGCAGTCCACCCAGTTGCGCCAGTGGTCGGTAGGAACGGAGATGTTCTCTACGGGAATGTTCTTGCCGTCCGCGTCGCGCACTTTCCAGCCGCCGCGCCACACCATCAGCGATTTGCCGTCTTCTGCAATGAACTCCGTGCCGTGATTCGGTCTATCCGGATGGTCGCGCCCTGTCTCCCACTGCATAATAAAGTCGGGGTCTTTGAACTTCATTATCGCGAGGTGGGTGTCGGGAGCCGTGCGGTCATCATCGGGCCACGCCATCGCGCCGCCATACGCCGAAACCTCTACGGGCATGGGCAAATCGGTGTCTTTGCTCATCGCCAGAAGCCCAATATCCATCATGTGAACGCCCCAGTCGCCCGTCAGCCCGCACCCAAAGTTCAGGAACCAGCGCCAGTTGCCGTGCGTATATTCGGGGATGTAGGGAACCATTTTCGAGGGACCCACCCACATATCGTAGTTGAAGTTATCCGGCACAGGCTTGCCCGCGCTATGCTTGCCCATCCGCGCCCCGTCGCACGTCCAAGCGCGAACATGAATCACGCGCCCCAACTTGCCAGAGCGAATATAGTCTATTGCGCTATAGAACTCCGTCGTGCTTCTCTGCCAGGTGCCTACCTGCACAATTTTCTTGTAGTGCGTCGCGGCGGCGAGCATCGCCTTCGCTTCGGTAATATCGTGCGAGATGGGCTTTTCGCAGTACACGTCCTTGTCGGTTTGGCAGGAGTGTATGAGGTTCAGGGCGTGCCAGTGGTCGGGCGTGCCGACGATAATTCCGTTGATGTCCTTGCGCTCCAGCATTTTACGATAGTCGTGGAAGACCTCCGGCTTGCGCCCGTACTTCTCTTCGACGTTCGCAATATCGCGGGGCATACGCCCTGCATCCACATCGCAGAGCGCGGCGACCTCAACTTCGGGGAACCCCATAAGATTCCTCATGTCGGCGGCTCCCATGCCCCCGCATCCTATAAGCCCCAACACGATTTTGTCGTTCTTCATCGCGGGGCGGGGAGTGGAACTGGCTTCCGAGTGAACGGGTAGAAGCCCTGCGCCGAGTAGTCCTGCGGCGGTGGTTGCGCCGAGAAAGTCACGGCGCGTCGGCTGATTTTTCATGATGACAAAGCTCTCCATTGACGATTAGTGTAGGCGACTATTCAGGCTCTCTTTACAACCTAACCCCCGTCCCCTTCGTAAGAGTTCAGGGTTGCGGGAATCTACATAACCTCACCCCGCCTCTCCTTCGCAAAGGAGAGGAGTTCTTGTGGTTTGAGATTAGAAACCTGTGCGATTGGTTCCAAGTTTGGGGCTTGGTGCATTTTTTTCGCGTGTTTCGCGTGTTTCGCGGTTTTTACTCCCATAACCCTGAACTCTTAACGTCCCCTTCCCGAAACGGGAAGGGGCGCTCTATTATCAGGTAATATGATGGGATAGAGCCGTGCGGCTCAGGTCAAAAACCTATCGTCCAGTCGCACGGGTTATCGCAATAGAGTCGCTGATTCCCCCTTCCCATTTCTGGAAGAGGGCTATGGGTTAGGACGCACTGCACAGTCGGACATTACAAGACAGGGAAACATTCGCGGACGCGAGAGGTTTCTCCTGCAAGAATGAGGAGTAGATGAACCTGCTTGCCATTATTTCGGGGATAATTCTGTTTGTCGCGGTATTAGCGGACACTTTTGAGACGATGATTCTCCCGCGCACCGTTACGCGGGGCTTTCGGTTGACTCGCCTCTTCTATATGCTGGTGGGACGCGCCAACCGCTTCCTGCTCAAGTTAGAACACAGCCCAGCCCTCCGCGAAGCCCAACTCAACGCCTACGCGCCGCTCTCGCTACTCTGCCTAATTGTCTTTTGGGCGGGAATGCTTATTCTCTCCTTCGCCCTCGTGCAGTGGGGCTTGAAGGTTCCTCTGCACGGCGAAATGTTGCGGCGCGATATGGGAACCTACCTCTATTTGAGCGGAGTCACCTTCCTGACGCTTGGCTTCGGAGATGTGACCGCCCTCAACGGTATCGGGCGGCTCCTTGCAGTGACGGAGGCGGGCGTAGGCTTCGGGTTTCTCGCTATCGTCATAAGTTACCTGCCCGTCCTCTACCAGTCGTTTTCACGCCGCGAAACCACTATCTGTATGCTAGACGCTCGCGCTGGCTCTCCTCCCACCTGCGCGGAACTGCTTCGTCGCTACTCTGAGCGAGAGAATATGCCGGAACTCGTGGAACTTTTGAAGGAGTACGAACGCTGGTCGGCGGAACTCTTAGAGAGTTTTCTGTCGTACCCAATACTCGCCTTCTATCGCTCACAGCACGACCAGCAGTCGTGGCTCTCCGCTCTCACCGCCATACTGGATACCTGCGCGATAGGGAGGCTAGAGTTTGCAAACGCCCCCGCGTGGCAAAAAGCCATGAAGTGGCAAGCCTACCTCACCTTTGCGATGGCGCGGCACGCGATTATCGACCTTGCGCTTATTCTCTATATCGAACCGCAAGACCCGCCAACAGATAGGCTAGACGATGAGCAGTGGGAACGCCTTACGCTCTCCCTACAGTACGCAGGAGTCCCGCTTGCGGATACGGGCGTGAAGACCCGTAGCCAACTCGCGGACATGAGAAAACAGTACGAGCCTTATATCCACTCTTTGGCGCAGGCGCTCTTTCTGGAACTGCCGCCCTGGATTATGAAAGAGGCGACTGCCGATAACTGGCAGACGAGCGCATGGGAGACGGAGGGGCATCTGAAATAGAGTCGCGTTAGCGGTCTCCCATCGCGCTAGCGAAAGTCTCTCATGCCCGTCGCCGTTGAACTATCAACGCGCTGGCGCTCCCCAGAATGAGGAGCGCCCCCCAAATAGTCCCTACTTGCGGTATATCGTGAAAGAAGTAGATGGCGATAAGGGCGGAGTAGATGTTCGTGGTCAGGTTCAGAATACCGCCCTCCGCCGTCGAAATCTCGCGGTATCCGTAGGTCATCAGCAGTTGCGCGATAAGGCTCGCCATAGAGACCCCGACGAGGTAGGGTAGCTGAACGAGGTTGGGTATGACCAGATGTCCTCCCCCCGCGTACAGCGCTGTCAGCGCCACAGGTAGCCCGATAAGGTTGAAGTAAAAGAAGATAGAGGTAGCGGCTTCTGATTTACGCAGGTGGCGAATCTGAACAATCGCGCCGCCCGACACCAGCCCGCTAAAAAGCCCCACTGCGTCCCCCCAGCGTATTGCGCCCGCTTCGGGGCGCATTATCAGAAGCACTCCCGCGATAGCGACAGGCAGGGCGTAGAGGTATCTACGCGGAGGAAACTCACGCAAGGCGAACGCGGCGAAGAGAGGTCCCCAAAGTATGGAGGTGTAGTTCAGGATGACGGCGTGGGTCAGTGATGTACTCTGAATGCTTACAAAGTAGGAGACGCTTGCGATACCCCCCGACACCCCGCGCCAGAGTAGCGCCTTTCTGTCTTCGCCAAGCAGGGAGACATCCTCCCGAAACGCGAGAAAGAGCAGAACGACGATACTGCCGAAGTAGCGGTAGAAGGAGACAACCCCCGCAGGAAGCGGATACGCTGTCACGCTCGGCGAGGTTATCGCTTTCGTGAGAGCGGACATAATAGCAAAGAAAAACGCCGCTGTGGACATAGCCAACAGGGCGCGGTTTCGATTAGTAAGCGTGATATTCACAGATACATTAGCCTATCCCGTTGGCTTTCGCCTCGTTCCAAAGCGCGTCCATCTCGTCTAGCGTCATCTCGGTAAGAGTACGCGCCCGCTCTTTCGCTCTCCGCTCGATATAACGGAACCGCGCGTTAAACCGCCCTAGCATTACGCGAAGCGCGTCCTCCGCGTCTAGCCCCTGCCAACGCGCCACCTGCACCATCGTAAAAATCAGATCGCCAAGTTCGCCAGAAATTTTGTCTTTGTCGGGCGCAGGGCTGTTTAGTTCCGCTTTCAACTCGGCAATCTCCTCATCCACCTTCGCAAGCACATCCGCAAATTGACTCCACTCAAACCCGACTTTCACTACGCGCTTGCTAATCTCCATCGCCTGCATAAGCGCGGGAAGCCCTTTCGGAATGCCATCCAGTACCGAATCACGGCGTTTTTTGTCGTCGTTCGCCTTTTCAGAGCGTTTGATTCGCTCCCAGTTCGTAAGAACCTCGTCGCTATTCGCTACATCCACGTCGCCAAAAACGTGAGGATGACGGCGCACCAGCTTCTCGCAAATCTGCGCCACCACATCATCAATTCCAAAAATCCCCTCCTCATCGGCGAGTTGGGCGTGGAAAACCGTCTGTAGTAGCGCGTCTCCCAACTCTTCGCACAGTAAATCGGGGTCGTCCGCGTCAATCGCCTCAATAACCTCATAGGTCTCTTCGATGAAGTAGCGTTTTAGGGTCTGATGGGTCTGCTCTCTATCCCAAGGACAGCCGTTCGGGGCGCGAAGTAGCGCCATAATGCCCGCCAACGCCGCGAAGTCGTGTCTGCGAAGCGCGGGAGGTAGCGGGGGAACATAGACGGAGGTGAGGTGGTCAACTTTCACCCTATCGAGTTGAAAGAGCGGTATGCGAATTAGGCTCTCCGCGTTCGGAACGCCCGCCTGCCGGATAACCAGAACCTCCCAGTCGTCAGGATAGAACCGCATGAGGCAGAGTTTGGCATGAGAGGCGGAGGCGGTATCGTAGACCTGATAGAGCAGAACTCCGCGAGAGACATCTAGCCCCCCCGCTAAAGCCGTCCCATCCGCGCCAATCGCATCCTTTTCACGCAGGGCGAGCGCGTCCCGAATGTCGCACCCGTCCCCTAGCGAAACCCCCGCGCAGGTCAGCGTCGCCTCTACGAAACTACCCGATGCGACGATACGGGTAGGAATCCCCCGCTCTTTCGCGCCCGCCAGTATTCGCTCGGAAGCCTCCTCCGCAAAGAGAGGGTGTCCGGGAACGGCGTAGCCTATCTGCATGGGGTCGCCATCAGGCGTTGTCTGCGTAGCGGCGGCGAGCACGCGCTCCGTAATCGCCTCATAGACCGCCTTGAAGTCGCGCTCCCGCTCGTAGTAGGAGTCTAGCGGGGCGTAGGCGATTCCCCACTCGTCCAGAAGCGCGACGGTGGGATGAATAGCCGTTCTCAGGAAGAGAACGCCTGCGCCGTTTTTGTGGAGTAAAGACAGTTCACGGAGGGCTTTTTCAGCCCCCCGTGAAAGGGTGTCGTAGTCTCCGGTTCCAAGACCAATCAACGAAATCAAACGCTTGCCTCGCTTCTTAGGGTTTGCCTTTGACTGGCGGCGGGGCGCTACTAGGCGCAGGGGCGGAGCTGGGAGGGGGCGCGCTTCCTGCGCCGCCCATGGTTCCACCGGGAGCCGTCGCCGCTTTTGAGGCGACCATACTCTTCACAAAGTTGCCGACTGCGGACTGATACTTAGGGGCGACAATCTGTATCTTGTTGTCTTTGTAGAGGGCTTGAGTGAACTTGGAGAGCTCCTGGTCTTTGTGGGTCTGCCATTCGGGATGCTCTTTTGTCAGAACGCGGAACTCCATAGCGATATGCGCCTCTGGTAGCGTGAAGTCTTTCGCAGGGTAGCGCTTAATAAGTTGCCCCACAAAGTAGGCGGTGTCCATCTGATTGGGGTTCGTGCGTGAACGAATAGCCTGAGCGATTGGCTCCGATATGAACTGCCCTTCCGCAAGCTTCTCGAACGCCATCCCCAGCGCGGGGGCTTGCTGTTTGAGGGCTACATTGGAGACGGGCGTTTCGTTGCCCGCATTGGCGACGGCGGCGGGGTCGGGGTTCATCGCCCGCGCCATTTTCTTAAAGTCTCCGTCTTTCTTGAGCATCTCAAGAACGCGCACGCCAATCTCTTTGTTGGGAACGGGCATTATCTTTATGGAGAGGATTTCAGGACGACGCACAGGGTTTGCGACGAGACCCGTGGGGTCTGATGGCGTGGGAACCCCAGTGGGCTGGCTCTTATACGAATCGTACTCCGTTTTCACCTTCTCCTCAGTGGCTTTCGCGTCCTCTGTACCAATAGCGAACTCCAGGAGAGTGATGTGAATGCTTCGGTCAACCTCTTCGGTGGTCTGCCCCGTTCGCTGTATGGTGAGGAAGCTCTTTATATCGAACTGGTCTTGGTAGGCATGGAACCCCTTCACACGTTCGTCCGCCACCGAAAATCCTTTGGACTTCGCGCACTGCTCTAGGAGTTGTTCCCGTATCAAGCCCGTTAGGGCGGTTCCTCCCGCATCTAGTTCTACAGGAATCTCTTGGGCGCGAATGTCCACCGCTTTTTCAAAGAGTTCTTTCTCTTTAATCGTATGGTCGCCCACAATTGCAATCACTTTTTCCGGACTTCCACACCCCGCGAATGCCGTAGGGAGCAGGAGGGACGCAAGCGTGCATCCCCAGCCCAGTTTATTTAATGGCTTCAAAGCGATACTCTCCTTAACTTGTTAAATGTTTCGTCTATGCCTCAGAATGACCGCGAAGCGTAAGAAGTAGTTGCACCTCTCCCTCCGCGATTCCTGTTTGGCGAGCGATATCATAAAGGTTCAAGCCCGAATCGGCAAGTCCATAGACTACTTGATGCCGCTTATAGTCTTCGTTGTTCTCAAAGGTCTCCTCTTGTGGCGCGAAGGCGAGGGGCTGATACGCTAACTCCTGCGCGAGAGGAGAGTGCGCGGCGTAGGCTTCGTTCTCTGCATTCAAAACAGACTCCGCTACCTCAATCTGCGAGAGCCGCTCTTCCAGTGCGCCCAGCACAAAACGCGCCTCTGCGCAACGCACCTCAAGGCGGGCGGTCGTCTCTTGCGAAGCCTCTTCAATTGCGCCAAGCAACTCTTTCACGCTCTTTTGTAGGGCGGCTACCTCTTTGAGAACCGGAGCCTCTGCGGTGCGAGCGTTTAAGTCGCGCTTGGCGTTCTTGTAGAACGTCCAAGTCCAGATTGCGGCTACCACCTGCAAGAAGAAGACTACTCCGATAATCACATTTTGCACGGGCGTTACTCCTATCCTGTCTCTATACGGGACAAAACGATAAAACGGCTTCCAAAAATCAAGACTTCCATCAAGTGAACAGAATATCGTCGCGCTGGAGATACCCTTTAAGGCGAATTACCGCTTGGGTGTGAAGTTGGTAGACGCGAGACTCTGAGATAGTCAGCGTGCGTCCCACCTCCTTAAAGGTCAGTCCTTCAAAATAGTAGAGGGCAATCACCATACGTTCGCGCTCCGGGAGGCGGTCTATCGCTTTGCCCAGTAGACGCTTGCGCTCATGTAGTTCTATTTCAAGGGAGGGGAGCGCCTTTTCGTCTTGAAGCACGTCTGAAATGTGGAGTTGTTCCGCGCCGTCTCCGCAGACCAGAACCTCCTCCAACGAGAGTTGGCTTGTGCGCCCGGCATCTACCAAGAGTTTCTGAAACTCTTCGGTCTCCATGCTGAGTTCGGCGGCGACCTCCGTCTCATTAGCGGGTCTGCCCAGTCGAATTTCGAGGTCTTTGTAGGCGTTTTGGAGCGCCTTGAGCCGTTCTCTCACGGAGCGCGGAACCCAGTCGTCTTCTCGCAACATCTCCAGTATCGCCCCGCGCACAAGGGCGATAGCGTAGGTCTCAAACTTCACCTGCCGATTGACATCGAACTGGTCGACTGCTTTGACCAAGCCCACAATCCCTGCGCTTATCAGGTCTTCGCGCTCCAAACTCGGAGGGAGTTTCGAGATAATGCGCCCCGCAGTTATTTTGACGAGATAGGCGTAGTGTTCTATCAGTTCGGCGCGGGCTTGCGAACTCTCGAACATCTTGTATCTTCGCCATGCTTCACGGATTTCATAAGAGGTCAGCACGTTCTCGCTCCCCTAAATGCGGTTAACAACTCTACTGGATGAGCGACAGTTTGAACGATATTTGTCTTGATACGGGGTTAGGCGGCAGTGGATTCTTCGGCTTCAGGAGAGCGATTCTCGTCTTCCCCCAGCGCCTCCGACACGGGAGTTCCGGGCGGGATAGATGAGAAGGTAGAATCTGATTGGTGGTTCGTATTCCGCTCCCTCTCTTCGTCTAAGGAGAGGAATACATAGCGCAAAATCATCCCAAAACCTGCAAAGACTGTAAACGCCGCTACCGTTTTGACAAGACAGGTTCCCGGCGATGTCTCGTTTACTACGCTCATAAGCGTAACGAGCATCGCCGCAATCGTACCCATAACTGTCGGTAACTGATAGACAAACGATTTCACAAGCGCTTTTTCCTAATGCTATGCCTAGCCGTCAGGAAGTCTCCTTAAAGCCGGATAGCGCGGGCAAGTGGAGTTGGTATACCCCAAATACTCCAAGAAATGCAAACTGATTTGCACTTTGCAGGGGTCTTGCCTTCTGACACGCCTCCTCAACGATACCTACTCTGTTCAATACCTCGTCTGCATTTTCCTTCTCAATCTTATAATGATAGGAAAGAAAGCGGGGCGGGGCGAGTTGTTGAGCGTGTCTTATCGGGCAAGAATACAGTAGAAATTACGAATAGATTTCGCAATGGAGGAGCGCGGACGCTCCTGTACAACAAAGTTTTGAGTAGGATTCGCGCCTGTCAGAGGGTTATCGCGCGGAAGCGTTCCTACATAGTAGAGCGCAGTCTGAAGAAAAGCGCGGGCCATCCCCTCCAACTGTTCGGCAAAGCGAGTAACCTCCTCTTCTCCTGAAAGAGCGTTGAAGAGAACGGATATCGCCGCGTTGGGGGCTTGAAGTCGAACGCATTTTATCTTTTTATAGGTTTCAACGACGGCGAGGACATTGGGCGCGGTCACGATAACAAAATGGCTTACCAACTCTGTAGGAAGGGCGACGCTCTCGAAGGTAGCGCTCCCCATATCCAGTATCACCATATCGGTAATTGGCTCTATCGCCTCCCAAACTGTTGGCGAAGCGATGTGAGCGGCTTCGCAAAACGCGCTTCCGCTCAATACTTGCACGCCGTAAGGCGTTGGAAACAGCAGGGTATCCGCCGCGCTTCCACGAGGAAGAGCCTTTTCAAGACGACGAGCGAGGCGAAAAGGAGAGTATCTGCCATCCGCTTCGACAAAGACGACGCGCTTGCCCTCCTTCGCGCCGCATAGCGCGAGATTCGAGGCGAGCAGGGTCGCGCCAACTCCGCCCTTGCCTCCCATCACCGCGATACGCGGCGCGAGGGGCGAAGCGGACGGCACGGGCTGTTTCGTGTAGGTTGCAAGAGCGCGAAGCCCCAGCGCTTGGTCAATCACAACGCTATTCCCCTTTGCGTCATATCACAATGCCTACTCCTACATATATTCGGTAAAAATACGGAATACTCTCTAATAAATCCTCAAACGCCTCTCGCACACTTGACAACTGCGGCGCGACTCTCTATACTTGAGGGGTATAATAGAACACAAGAGAGAGATTTTCACTCATTTTTTGAGGAGAGGGAGACATGACGCAAAGGCAAACGCAAGTCAGCGAGAAGCGGGAAGAACACTGGACTGAGGGGCTTGCCGCGATGGTGGTCGGCGCTATCATTACCACTATTGGTCTGATATTCCTCTACCTCAGCAGGTTCTGGGGGCATACTCAGGTAACGGTATTCCTGCAAGTTCTATTTTCCGTTCTAGTAGGGTTGGGCGGACTTTTCATCAGCAGGGGCTTGAACCGCCTTACCAAAGGGATGGGGACATTAACGTGGGGCATTGTGTTTATTGTAGGTATGGTGGTAGTCTACACCTCCACCACGTTCTGGATTACTGGCGATTTTATAGCGGCGTGGCAGTTTTTGATGCTGGTAGGACTGGGTTTTGGCGTTCGCCTCGTCTATTTTGGCAATAAAACGATGAGGGAAGATTCGAGCGTCGCGAAATTTAAGGAGACCTGCCCCTTTTGCGATAAAGAGAACACCTTTTTCCAGCCCCCAAACAGCGACTGGGACTGCGACTTTTGCCATCGCACGGCGCGATACGAAAACGGCGAGATGGTTCCTGTCACCTACGTTATGTGTACCGCGTGCCGAGCCGAACACCGCGTACCCGTCAATGTAAAGCGCTACCTCTGCGACCAGTGCAACCGCCCGCTGAACATTAGCGGCGACCTGCGCGGCGGAACCGCTATTATTGAGGTGGAAGACCAGTTGTTCCAAAACTTCGACGTGCTACTGGTGGCATACGACCGACGCTTGGAGAACGAACTCGCGTTCAAAATCCAGAACCTTCTGGTGGTCAATATGCTCGAAGCGCGGCGCATGATAAATAACATCAACAACCAGACCCCGCTTATTGTGGGCTACAACCTGCCAGAGCGGAAGGCGGACGCGATTCGGCGCGACCTCCAAGTGGTGGGCGGCACGGCGCGTTTGCGCCCCACAAAACAGTAATTCGCACAAGGTAGGTTCTTTAGCGCCCTTGAAAATTGTGGTCTATAGTACAGACTGGTGTCCCGACTGCGTTCGCTCCAAGCGGCTTTTGAAGCGCGAGGGGCTGGCGTTCAAGGAGATAGACATTGAAGAGGTCTCGAACTCGGAAGAGGAGATGAAGACTTTGAACGGCGGCTCTAAGAAGATACCTACCATTATTATCGAGAGCGAACATGGCAGAGACATCCTCATTGAACCCGACGACCCCGACCTGCAAGCCGCGCTGAACCGCCATAAGGCGTAGTGAACAAGAAGCCCCGCCAGATAAGTTCTGGCGGGGCTTCTTCTGTTTTGGTTCCGAAAGGAGTTGCGGCGACTACTTCTTTTTGAGATGTTGGCGCGACTTCCGGGTTAGCTCTTTGGGCAAGGGCTTGACACCCGCCACATAGTCGTTAAACTTGTCGCTACTCATTACGCTAGTGGTTACTTTAACGCGAACCCTACCTTCGGGAGTATTGATAGTTACGATTTGCAAATTGGGAAGAAAAGTATGGTTTTTCTTGGGGGCGCGGAGTTTCCACGCGCCGCTATGGGGGTGTCGTCGTCGGTGTCCCTTCATGGGACCCACACCCGATACTTGACATACACGGGACATTGAGCCGTCTCCTTTCTCAGAAAATATCCTTAGAGAGACGCACTACATCCCTCTCGGTTAAGCCCAAACAGTGTACTCTTTGAGAGGCGGTTTTGTCAATAGCGCAACGGAACCTTTTCTCTTTTCGCAGGGGCTTGACTCGCCTATATCGAACCAAACCGCCTACCAGTCAGTCCCTCTCCGCGTCGGGGATCGATGTCCGCAAGGATAGAGAGGGGTGAATTTAAGGCGCGTCGGATGGGCGCAGAAGCGTCTCTGGTTGAGTCTCCGCCGCCGCTTGTGAAGGACGCAACAACTCCTTTTCCGAGATAGGCTCTTTCGAGGCGCGTAGCAGGTTCCGAGAGTGGCTCTCTTGTTCGCGTCGCGCCATCAGTATCGGGAGTATTCGGTTAGCCGCCTCGCGGATTTGCGGGGGCGCGTCGCCCTCTGCAAGCCTCTGCACCGCTGTTATCGCCCTGCTGTCTCCTATCTTCCCCACCGCCTCTAGTACGGTCAGCAGAAAGTTCCCCGTGAAGTTGTTGAGTAGGTAGCAGAGGTTGGGAACTGTGTCTGAGCGCAAGCGTCCGTAGTCTTCGGGGGTGAGGCGCGGAAGGAGGGTGGCGATACCGTCCAGTAGCTCCTGATACAGTTCGCCCCTCGCGCTTCCGATAGAGGCGAGCAGATAGGGCAAAGCCTCCACACTTCCCAGTTGCGTGAGGGAGGCTGTCGCCTCTTTACGCACTCTGTTTTGTCGTCGCCTGTCTAGTAGGAGGGAGATGGGGAGACTGATAGGCGCGGGAATCAAAGTTAAAAGGCTAACGAAGAGAACAAGTTGTATAGGATTGCTAAAATTTGGGTTATAGTCGTTAATAACCTTTACACTGCTATCCACTAGATCCATATACGGATGGGCGAGAGCAGCTAACCATGCGCCCATAGCATCCCATACCTCCAATAAAAAGGGCGTGTAGTTACGAATAAACGCATCCATGCCCGTAACCGCCAGCACGAGAAAAGAGTAATAACCAGCAGACCGCCACACAAAGCGCCCGAAAACACGAAACCTATCTTGCTTATGGCTCTTCTCAACAGTAGCGCCCAGAGCGGTAATCGCATCGAGCGTAAACTCATCAGTGAAAGGCGCGTTCCCCAGAAGCCAACTCGCCAACATCCGCTCATTCCAACGGTTCGCGGAGGTGTTTCCGAGGCATCGCAGGAGCGTGGAGAGCTGCGCGTCGCTGAGGGCTTCGCCTTGCAAAACGGTCTCCGCGGCCTGCTTCACGGGGCTGCGCTTTCGCAGGTGGCGGAGGGTTTGGCGTACCCGTTGGGGCGCGGTCAGTTTAGGAGTTTCTGGCAGAGTCAAATCTACCAGCATCTCCACCGTCTCCTGCTCTTCGGAAACGGGGGAGAGGTAGTTATTTTGAGGCTCTTCGGAGGCGTGTTGCAGATTCATGCGGCTACCCTGTCGGCGTATCAAAACGTTATACGACTCTATATTACCTCTTGACGCAGCGGGGGGCGTGTTGAGTTCCGCCAATACACGCCTCACCCTGCAAATTGCCGCAAATTTTAATCGCACACGCCGTAGTTCGTGCCGTAGGAGTTGCCATCGCCGGGCGCATTGGGGTCAGGGTCGTCGCTACGCCCTCCTTGCGGACAAGCTACCTGCTTATCGAACGCGCCATTACTGACCGTAAACTTCGCGTGCCCGTCTGCATAGACGATGCCCCCGCCACGAACGTGCCACTGCTGATAGTAGCCGGGAATATAGCCGTATTTGTCCATACTCCCAAACCAAGGGAGCATCTCATCGCGCATAATGCGAGTTTCGGAAGGTAGCGCGAACATTGAGAGGCGCACGATATTCGAGGTTGTGTAGAGGAAGTTATTTTGCGAAGACTCGTTCGCAACGGTGGAGTAGCTACCATGATTGAAGCGGTAGCTGGAGCCGTAGCAGGCTTGATAGGTGGTTAGCCCCGGACAGCCGTAGTTTGGGTCGGGGAGAGAGGGACCTCCGTTGTCGTCGGGGCACTGGAAAATCCGCTTATCTTTCGTGTAGTTTAGCAGAAGAGCCTCCACGCCCTTATGCTTAGGGTCTCCCGCCCACGCTCTCGAACCGTCCGGCGCGGTGGTGTTGTAGGCGTAGAAGATGGGGAGGGTTTCGTCGTAATCTTGCAGGTAGAGGTTGACCGCCATGCCTATCTGCCTCACATTGGAGGTGCAGACAGAGGCGCGGGCTTGTTCACGAGCCTGCCCGAACACAGGGAAGAGTATCGCCGCTATAATCGCTATAATCGCGATAACGACAAGCAGTTCTATAAGCGTGAAGGCGTTGCGTGAACGCGCTTGTAAGTAAAAGCGAGGCATGGTTTGAGTTCCTTTCTCAAAAAGAGGAAGGAGGAGCAAAACGGCGCGGGGGTTCGATACAGAAAACGCCGCCTCCCTTGACCAAAGGTCGAGAGAGGCGGCGCGTTTTTTCAAAACGTTCCGCACACTGTCGCTTCCCTCCGTCGGCATTATCCGAATCAGGTGGTTAGGGTCGGACGATAACTCGCCCTCTCAGCCAAAAGGCGCCCCTAGCGCAGAGATGTATTCAGTTTTTCAAGTCGGTGTATCGGTCAGGGCTTAACGACTGCCGCAACCGCCGCTCCCACAACCGCCGCTCCCGCATCCGCCGCCGCTACTTTCGCCGTCTTCGGTGGAGAAAGAGGAGCCGCATCCGCAAGATTTGGTCGCGTTGGGGTTATCTATTTTGAAGCCGCCGCCCATCTCGTCCTCAACGAAATCGATGGACGCGCCCTTGATGTAGTTGTAGCTTAAACCGTCTATTACGACTTTTACGCCGAAGTGACTGGTGACAATATCGCCCTCTTCAATGTCATCATCGAGAGCCATGCCGTAGTTGAGACCAGAGCATCCGCCGCCCTGCACGAAGACGCGAAGCGCAGAGTCGGCTTTACCGTTGCTCTCCATCAGTTCGCGAATCTGTTGAGCCGCCGCCTCAGAAAGGTTGACTGCGGGAATCTGGGTTTCCAGTAGCGCCATTTTAATAAAACTCCTTGTACTCTATAACACGGGGTTGAAAGTCCCGGAGAGACTCCCCAACAAGCCTACCGTGAAACTCGCTGGTATCTTAATTCTACTCTATCTCGCCCTATTTTGCAACCCTATCAGAGTTTCCTCTTTCTGAATTAACCGCGAAACACGCGAAAAGGCGCGAAAATAGATGCGAAAAAGCCCTAAACTTGGAGCCACTCGCACAGGCTTCTAATCTCAAACCACAAAGGCTCCTCTCCTTATTTTGAACTCCTATCGCAGGAACCTGACCCACTTACGAGACAAGTCCCTCTCCCGAATCGGGAGAGGGATGCCCGAAGGGTGAGGGCTAGGAG
>CAIJLM010000449.1 GCA_903821495.1 uncultured Chthonomonas sp.
CCCGAACCGCTAGGACAAATCAGAAAAAAGAACAGCGTCACCGCCCATTTGCTAACCGGAGTGACCGCGCACCGAAGACATAAGAAGAACACAGAGGCGAAAATAGACCAAATTGCACTCTGATTTACCGGAAACTAAAGCTGTAAGGCTTTGAGATAGATTGAAAAGACGGTGTAGAAAGAGACGTTATCGGCTTCAATGGTGTGACAACGTCTCATTCTACCTTACAAAGTAGCGCCTCGCGTTACGTAAACGGGAGAGTACCTCCTGCTTTCAATGTATTCACTCCTACGCACATTTTCGGTTTGGTCACCCGTCCCCGTTTACCTTATCCCTGTAAAGGGGAGTTAGGCAAAACATCATAAAGCGCAAAGGGCTAACGGGAATTCACGCGAAAAACACAACGGAAGCCGTAGAAGTTGTCCCTATAGGAAGGGATGTAGTAGTTGTTCCGGTAGGCGCAACGGAAGTAAATGGGATTGAAGATGTCCCAAGAACCGCCACGCAAAACGCGGTACGTGCCTGCTGTTGCTCCTTTTGGATTATCAGTGTCATTGCTATTGTATTTGTCAGCATACCAGTCCAAGCACCACTGCCAAACATTACCCGCCATATCGTGCAAGCCATACCCATTCACGGGATAACTGCCTACCGCCGCTGTGCCGCCGCTATCCCCAAGATCCTTATTGGAACAGCGTAACTTGCTTCGGTCAAAATCATCACCCCATGGGTACTTCTTACCCTCTAAGCCACCACGCGCTGCATACTCCCACTCCGCCTCCGTCGGCAAATCCACCCCTGCCCAAGCGCAGTACGCCTTTGCATCCAACCAACTCACATCTACTATCGGATGATCCTTTTTTGACCAACCCTCATTAAACTTATTACCCGCAGGATACTCTGGCTCATTGGGCATTTCGCGATTTGTCTCTTTACAAAATATCTCATACTGTCCTACCGTCACCACGTTCTTGCTCATCCAAAAGCCGTCCAACCTCACACGATGGATAGGCTTCTCGACGGGGAAGTCGTCGCTTCCCATCTGAAAAGCGCCACCTGGTATCTTCACAAATTTCAGCCCCGTCTTACCCTCTATCTCTGCCAATGTGCGCTTTGCGGCTGGCGGGTTGCGGGTTGGAGTGATAAGGGCGTAGCCCTTGTCTTTATCGCTCATATTTGATGCAATCAAATCTTTCAAGTGTTTTATGTCAACAGCGAAGTTGAGGTTCTGCCCCTCTCTATATTGAGAAGTCGCTATCCCGACAACCTCAGAGTTACTATTCAGAACAGGTCCCCCAGATGAACCCGGAGAGATAGGAGCCGTTATCTGATACATGGAGGTGGCATCCTCTACTCGTAAGGCGGAGATTATCCCTGTGCTGAGAGTCGCCTCCAAGCCGCGTGGGTTGCCGATAGCGTAGATGGGGTCGCCAACCTCTAACTTGCTCTTAGCGGACGATAACGCGCTACCCGCGTCCTCCATCTTCAATAGAGCGAGGTCGTGCTTATCGCTTACCGCGTAGACGCCCTTGACCTTTTTCGCCTTCCGCCCTACAGCGGTAAAAACGCGAACTGTCGTCGCATTTCTCACCACATGGAGGTTTGTAGCGACTAAATAAGGCTTGATATAGAAACCACTGCCTAGACCGATAGGCTTATCGCTCTCATCTAAGGCGATAATTACCACTACCGACGGCGACGCTTTTTTGTAAACCCTCTTAGGCGTGGAATCTTGAGCCATGAGCGCAGTTCCCAATGATGCCATTAGAATCTGCACGAACAGAGTAGTCAGTAGACGTTTCAGGGTCATCCGTTCCATCCTTTGCGGCTGTCTTTTCAAAGCGCTTCGCGCTCTCCTTCATACGATACTTGCGCTTGAAGGGTGATTTTGTTGGGTGTAGTTTCGAGGAAAGGGAAAGTTTCTCCTGTTTGGGGGGCGAAAAATAAGATGAGTAGGGGTAACTACTCAATCTAGGGTTTGAGATAGAGAATCTGGAAGTCGGGAGCGATTGCGCTCTACGCTCATCTCATCCCTATCCATACTGTAAGGTTTCCGCTCTGACCCAGCCACCCCTTCCCAATCTTACCCCTTCACAATGGGCAGGGCGAATGCCACCCCTCTCCAACCTCTCCCCGAAACGGAGAGAGGCGAATGCCGATGTCAGAAGGCTTCCGCGTTCCTCAAAAGTCGGTGGAAACGAGAGTATTGCAAGTCTCCCCTTTGTGAAGGGGGAGATTTAGAGGGGGTGGCTGGGTCAGAGCGATAGGCCTCCCGCCATCTGTCCACCCATGAACCCGAAAAGGGATAGGGTAGGCTGAGTCGTTACGAATAGAGTAAGGGTTCACTCTTTTGGGAACGCACCGCCGTATTCTAACGCGAGATTTGATGGCGTTCAAGGAGAAGACGGATACAGCGCGTGAAGAGGCGTTTCGCGCACTAACTGAAGAGGCGCAAGAACGGGATATGGGCTACTAGCGCTCCATCCTAACAACACACTCCCCCGCAGTCAAGTCCGCGCACCACGTCATGCCGCCCCTCCCCTTGCTCCACGAAAACGACTCCAGAACAGGCGCGTTCTCCGCCAACTCTTTCAGCCTCCGTTCGCCGACGAAAACGCCCTGAACCGCCCTCTCTGTTTGCAGAGTAGCCGTGAAATCGGGGCAAGCGATAGGCGAATCGAGCGTTACCGTTATCTCGGTCTCGCTCTCCGTAACGGCGTGGCGCGTGACGGCTTGCGCGACAGTCACCTCCGCCAGTTCACTACATTTCATCCACTTTACCCGCTCACCGAAATGCTCACGAATACGCCCCAGCGTAACGCGCAGGTCTCTCAGCCCTGTGGCGCGTCCCTCCGAAAAGAGCGACTGCCAGTGCGTGTGAAAACTGATTACGCTCTCATTCCGAAAGAGGTCTACCAGCCGCCCAGACTGTCCGTCCGCCGTAATGAGGCTATCTATTGTTGAAGGCATCTCGAACTGCGTATTCCACGAAGCGTCGTCGCCCGCGCTCACCATCGTTACGCAACCCGCGCCCGTCTCCCTGTCCAGCGACATAATGCGCGGTAGTACGCGAGGCGAGAGCGTGTCTACATGGAGGAAGTACCACGCGATAGGTCGCCCCATCACCTCTTTGACCGCCGTGCGAATCGCCGCCTGATAAGCCCCCTCCATCTCCACGCAAGCCGCTCCCGGCGATGTCGCGCCCGTAGGGTTCAGCCCTACGCTATCCAGTATCCGCAAGCCGTACATGAAGTACTCGGTCAGGCGTTCGCGGTTCGTGAAGGGGGACATCGTTTTTTCGGTGTAGTCGAGCGGTCTATCGCGTCGAATATCCCACGCCAGAAAGTGGGTCAGAAACTCGATGTTGATGTCCATCTGCGGGGAGACGCGCTCGCGGATGATACGCAGAAACTCGGCTTGGTCGTGCGGGGCGACATCCGGGAGGGGGCGGTCAATACGTCCAATCGCGGCGGGGATGGGAAGCACGGAGAACTTTCCGCGCACCCCGAACTCCTGCACCACATCCGCCCACGAGGAGGTGAAACTGTTGGGAACGTCGCGGACGTGCTTCTCGAAATACTGTTCGTAGTAGGCGAGATTGAGGCAGGGCGCGGGGTCGTCCACGATAAAGAAGATGGGGAGGCGGCGTTGTCGCCACTCATAACGAAGCGCGTGGCTCATGGTGTTTTCTCCTGACAGCCCTTTTAATCGTTAAACTTGGGGTCTCGGAATTTCAGCGCGTACAGAGCGCCCTCCCTCTGGTACTCGAACGGCTTTCCGGTGAAGGGGTCTAACGCCAACGCCCCTAAACTCAGGTCAGAAAGGCTCTCCGGGAAGCGGCGACGTTCAAGGTAGTATTTACGGAGGTAGAGGCGCACCCCCAAAGTCTGCACACGACTCCGTATTTTGTCGTATGTATCGCCAAAATGCTTGAGTGTTGGGCAGTAGAGAGACGCAATTTTTCCTCCGAGAGTCTCCTCTGAAATACCCGAAATAGGCTTTCGTTGATAGGCGGGAACTTTCAACCCTTCCAACATAGACTGATAGTAGGCATCCACCTTACGGTCAGCCTGTGCAAGAGTCGCCCCAATGTCCACCCCATTTCCCTGAAAAGAGCGTATCGTATCGTCAGGAACTCCTCGTTCACTCAGAGCGGCGAAGAGGCTGGATGGCTTGTCTTTGAACTTTTGAAGGACGTGGCGCACCCAACGCTCATCAGCGCTCAGAACATCGGCGGCGGGCGACTTATCCTGTAGCCACTCTTTGACGACGCTGAGAAGCGCATCGCAGTCCTTAGCCGAAAACTTCTCCAATGCGCCATCGAAAGGTTTCAATACAAGCGCGTCGATGGCTATCCCCACAAGCCCTGAGATAAGCGTTTTCTGTTGGACAAGACGACCAAACTGCAAGCCTGTGCGAAGCGCTTTAATCGCCTCCGCGTTTTTACCGTCCGCAAGATAAAGAACTATCTCTTTCGCATGAAGCCGCGCATAAGCGCGAAACAGACTGAACTCAGGAATCAAGGTGTCCAGCTCCATCTCTGTTCGGGGGTCGGTGGCGGGCTTCTCCATCCCTGCATAAAAGAGCGTTCGCGCCATCTGTATGTCGGTCTCTTTTAGAAGTTTGCGAATATCGCTGAGAGGCGCTCGCGAATCTTTGGTCACTCTATTCGCGAACTCATTTCTGCTAACCAGCGCTCCCGCTTTCACCCACTCCTCGTACCCGTTCGTTCCCGTTGGGTGCGGAAAGAGGTAGGCGAAAGCGTCTATGGGCGGCGGCTCTTGCGCTTTCAGGGGTAGCGCTACAAGCAAAGCGAGAAGGGCGATAGACCATTTTAGGATAGGGCGCATATACAAATCTCCTTCTTATAACGAGGCGGCTTCGCCTCAGTTTACGGTGTGAGGCGCGTCTACTTCACCTCAAGAGATAGGTTGGACTTCAACTGAGCGGGCGCGAGACAGGCGCGGTCGTTGCACGGCTGATAGGATAGAACGAACGGAAGGAGGCGCTTTCCGCGTTGCGTAGTCTTCGCGATACGAAGCGTGGCGGTCAGCGTAATCTCTCCTTGGTAGACGGAGAGGGGAGTCGTAGCGTACCCAAACCGCGCCATCTGTCCCTGCGGATAGCCCACAGAGACCAGCGTCACATCTCCGCCCCCTGATAGTTTGAGCGTTGTGGGAATCAGGTAGTTCTCGGAAGGCTTATTTGCGTTGACGTGCCAGCCCTTATCTATACGCAGGTGGAGCGTCGCCGTTACGGTATCGCCCGAATGCGCGGAGAGAGCCGCCGCTTGAAGTTGCACGACAGCGGGCGCTTTTGCGGCGGTGTTTGCGCCTATAGCCTGATATGAGATAAGTAGAGTGGGCAGAGCGGAAGGCTGTCGCTCAAGCAGAGGCTGAAACGCCTCAACCGTCTTTTGAGCCTCTCCGCGCCACTTTGCATCGCCCGTCATCTCCGCCAGTTTCGCCAGAGCCAGAGCCGCAACGCCGTTGCCAGAGGGAGTCGCGTTGTCCAAAGCGTCCTTCCACTGTGTAAGCAAATCGCCCTGTGAAGCGGTGGCGTAGAAGCCCCCGTTCCCCTTATCCTCAAACCGCGCCGTCATCTGCGCCGCTATCTCTTGCGCTGTACTGAGCCACGCTTTCTCATGCGTCGCTTCGTAGAGCGAGAGTAGCCCGTACACGGTAAAAGCGTAGTCCTCCAGAAGCCCCGCAGTGTCCGCCCTGCCCGCTCGATAACTATGGAGCAGTTGACCGTTCCGCCTCATTCGCTCTGTGAGGAACTGCGCTATCTGAGTAGCAGTTTGCCTATAGGCGGGGTTCTCAAGTTCGGTATACGCTCGCGCAAAGGCTACCAGCGTCAAGCCGTTCCAACTCGTCAGAACCTTGTCGTCGGTACGCGGGCGGACGCGCTTTCCACGCGCTTCCAGCATCTTCTTACGTAGCGCTTCGAGACGGGGGCTTATGTTTAAGGGAATCGGCTTGGCGATATGCAACACGGACTTTCCTTCAATATCTCCTGCGCTCGTCACGCCATAAGTCTCTACAAAGAGCGGCGCGTCTTTGCCCAGCGCCTCCTCAACCTGACTACTCGTCCAGAGATAGAATTTACCCTCTTCGCCCTCGCTGTCTGCATCCAGGCTAGAGGTGAAGCCGCCGTCTTTATCCCGCAATTCGCGGTTCAGAAACGCAAGAGTCTCCTGAACCACCTGCTTGTAGCGTGGCTTATGCGTGATTTTATATGCGTCGAGGTAGATGGGGACGAGTAGCGCTTGGTCATAGAGCATCTTCTCGAAATGCGGGACGCGCCAGATTCCGTCTACGCTATAACGGTGGAAGCCGCCGCCTATCTGGTCGTAGATTCCGCCGTCGGCGATATGGTCAAGGGTGTTCGTCACCATTTGCAGGGCGGTCTTGTCGCCTGTTTTGCGGTAGTAGGCTAACAGAAAGGAGAGGTTGGGGGCTTGCGGGAATTTGGGTTTAGGCGAAAATCCGCCTTGCGCGGTATCATAGCGGGCTTTCAAGTCTGCAACTGCGGTCTTGAGAGTAGAGGCGGGAATTAAGCCGCCCCGCGCCGACTTCGACGCTTCCGCCATCGCTTCCGCTATTCTGTCCGCCGATTCGCGTAACTTGTCGGACTGTTTGGTATAGACCTCTACCACTCGGTTGAGAAGTCGGATAAACTCGTCGCGAGGAAAGTACGTCCCTCCGAAAAAGGGCTTGCGTTCTGGCGTAAGGAAGACTGAGAGGGGCCAGCCGCCGGAGCGAGTCATCAGTTGCACGGCGAGCATATACTGCGAATCTATGTCGGGGCGCTGTTCGCGGTCTACCTTAATGCAGACGAAATTGTCGTTGAGAATTTTGGCTACCGCCTCATTCTCAAAGTCCTCCCGCTCCATAACATGACACCAGTGGCAGGCGGAGTAGCCAATACTGAGGAAGATAGGCTTGTTCTCACGCTTGGATTTCTCCAAAGCCTCCACGCCCCAAGGATACCAGTTCACTGGGTTATGGGCGTGTTGAAGCAGGTAGGGACTGGTCTCCCCGATGAGTCTGTTGGTGTATTTGAAACTCCCTTTGGCGGGAGGTTGCGCTCCCTTCGCCGATACGCTCTGCGCCCGACACCCCAAAGCCAATAGAAGCGTGATAGCGATAGCGACGGCTATCTGTAGCGGAATTTTCCTTTGGCGCTGTCTCACTGCACTTCGCATCGTTTTCCTTCGCTTTCTGGAAGTCGCCTCAGTGACCGATTTTCGAGTAGTAGTCGTGATAGATTTCATGGGTTCGCGCCCGCAACTCCTCTGCGTCCATCTGCTTGCCTCCAAAGCGGCGAATGTCCATCGAAGAGAGGTCGAGACTTGGCTTCCCTTCGACTATCCACTCCGCTAACGCCTTTCCGACTCCGCCGGAGCCTGAAACGCCATGCGCGCAGAACCCGCAGGCAACCCAGAATCCGCCTACCTCTGGGGCTTCCCCAAGGATAAACTCGCCGTCAGGAGTGAACGATTCGATTCCATTGAGGCGCTTGGAGAGAGGCGCGTCTTTCAGGCGCGGAACACGTCTACACGCTCCTTGCATCAACGAGTCGAAATGCGCGGAGTCGAACCTCTGATTCGTTGGGTTGTCGTTATCTGGAATCGCGGTCACAGCGAATGGGCGCGGGTCTAGCTCGTAGCCGCCCATCACGAGGCTTCGCCCCTCCTGCCGAAAGTAGACGAGGTTATCTGGGTCGCGCATATTCGCCATCGGCTTGTCCGGTGAAAGTTCGGGGAGCGCCTCCGTCCAAACAACCTGATGTTGCATGGGCTGTAGCGGAATTGAAACCCCCGCCAAGTCTCCGATACGTGGAGACCAGATACCTGTCGCGGCGACGACAATCTCCGTCTTAATCGCGCCCGCGCTGGTGGTAACAGAGCGAACGCGCCCGTTCACAACCTCTATCCCTGTCACGCGAACACGCGAGAACACCTTCACCCCTTCCGCCTCCGCCGCCCGCCGCATCGCTTCAGCGAGAATAGGAGCGCGGGCGGAGCCGTCTGAAGGTAAGAGCAGAGCGCCTTCAACCCCCGTTATATCCATTAGCGGGAACAACTCCTGCGCCTCTCTCGCGGTCACAATCTCTGTAGCCAAGCCGATACGTAAGGCGTGAGCGTGTTGGCGCTCTATCTCCTCCATACGCGCTTTGGAAGAGGCTACCCGTAGGCTACCAACCTCGAAAAACCCGTGTTCGCCCTCCACTTCCAGCGTGCGGTAGAGCTTCACGCTCTCTTTCAATAACTCCACTAGGCTGACGTTAGAGCGCAGTTGCCCCACCAGTCCGGGGGCGTGCGAGGTCGTTCCGCTGATAAGCGCGCCCTGCTCTAGCATAACGATGTCTTTCCAGCCCAGTTTCGCTAGGTGGTAGGCGATACTAGAGCCGCAAATCCCGCTTCCAATAATGACTACTCGCGCCTGTTCTTGCATAGAGAGCCTCCTATCGCTATAGCTTCGTTCGCTGACTCGCTAGCCAGCTATTCCAACGCTTTCCAAGCGTAATACCTTGTGTACGAAGCGGGTCTTCCGTTCGTCCTGACTTCGCCAACCCCTTCGCTATCCACTCCTCCAACTCCGCCTCCAGTTGGTCCACGCGCTCCCACTCCTCAAGGGCGAGGTTGCGGGTCTCGGCGGGGTCTGCGGAGAGGTCGTACAGTTCGCGGGGGGGCGTATTGTGGAAGTCGGGTTCGCGAGAGACGATGAGTTTCTCCGTCTCCGTCCGAATTGCCCACTTCGCCTGCCATGTAGATTCACACGACACAACACGGTTCCAGCCCCCCTTGTCGGTCTGCCCTGTCGCCATGCCCCAGAGGGATTTGCCCTCCATTGCAGGGGGGATATTCGCGCCCGCCGCCTCCAAGAGTGTAGGCGCAAGGTCGAGGTGTTGCACCTTATGGCTAAGAACGCCCTGAGCGGGTATCTTTTTGGGGTGACGTAGCATCAGCGGTACGTGGATAATATCCTCGTACAGACCGTGATGGTCGAAATAGATGTCGTGCTGATACATACTCTCCCCATGGTCGCCGGTCAGGACGACGAGAGTATCCTCTGCGAGTCCTGTCGTATCTAGCGTCTGAAGTATTTCGGCGATGCCGTCGTCAACGTGGCGAATCTCCGCGTCGTAGAGGGAGGCGATGTAATCCGCGTCCGTCACCTCTCCCCCCAACTTATTGAACCACGTATCGCCGAACATTCCCCAGAAGGGTTGCCGTTTTATGGGCGCGAATGAGGAGTGTTCAGAGGAGTAGGGGTCTCTCTCTTTGGGGTAGAAGTTACGATATTTCTGCGGAGGAAGGTAGGGCGTGTGCGGCTCCCAGTAGTGCAGAAACAGAAAAAACTTCTCGTGCGCGTGCGCCTTTATCCAAGGAATGGCGCGGGAGTTTATCTCTTCGCACGAGACGAGCAGGCGCAATTTGTGACGAGCGGAGGGGTTGATATAGAACTCATAGCCCCGCGCCAACCAAGGCTTGATGTCGTAGAGGTTATCTACCGCCGCCGTTGTGTAGCCCCTATTTTGGAGGAGTTCGGGCAGGACGGGGATTTTGCGGTCTAAATCGACCTGCCCCCCATGGCAGACGATGTTATGGGTAAGCGGGTGTAGCCCCGTATACATGGTGGTATGCGCGGGAGTAGTGGGTATGCCGGGGGCGAAGCAACGGGCGAACCGCGCTCCCTCTCCTGCAAGCGCGTCGAGCGTCGGACTGGTGGGCTTTTCGTAGCCGTAACACGAAAGACGGCTGGCGCGTAGGGTATCGACAACAATAAATACGATGTTCATGGTGGTACACTATTCCCACACGCAACGGGCATTTTCCTGCCTCCGTTTGCGTAAAAACTAGGAGCCAAGCGAGATAGGGCGTTCTGCATTGAAGAGGAGCGGGAATGAGATGGGAACCCAGAGGCGCGGAAGCCATGCTCAAACTCAGAGCCGCATGGTGTAGCGACCAAAACACAGACTTTGCAGACATTATTAGAAGAGCGGACAACTCTGCTTAACTTTGAGTCACCCCCCATCATCTCTTTGGAAGAAGGAGAACGCAGGGGGAAAGTAGAATCAAAACCTATTGAGTAGCGCCACTCTCCCTAAAGACAACCCCCTCCCCAAACCTGGCTGAGGGCTACGGGGAGAGGTTGCAGAAGGAGACTGATATGCGATTGAGAGACAAGGTGGCTCTGGTGACAGGAGCCGCAAGCGGGATAGGACGCGCCACTGCTATACTCTTTGCGGAAGAGGGCGCTTCTGTCTTTCTGACCGACGTGAACGAAGAGGCGGGGAGAGCCGCCGCTCTAAGCATTCGGGAGCAGGGAGGCGGGGCGACGTTCCTTACGGCGGATATGTCTCAGGAATCCGAGTGTTGTCGTGTAGTAGAGGCGTGCGTGAACGTATTTGGGCGCGTGGACACGCTCGTAAATAATGCGGGAAGGTTTGTGATGAAAGGGGTGGAGGCGACCCCCGATGACTGGCAAATGGTGATGGCGACGAACGTTTTCGGTTACGCCTACATGATGCGCTACGCGGCGGAAGATATGCGAAAACACGGCGGGGGCAGTATTGTCAATGTCGCCAGCGTCTCTAGCGTCATCGCCCAACCGCAAATGGCGACCTACAACGCAAGCAAAGGCGCGGTTCTACAACTCACCCGTTGCGCCGCGCTAGACCTTGAGCCTGACCATATTCGCGTCAACTGCGTCTGCCCTGGACTAATATGGACGGGGCAGGTGCAAAAGATGGCGGAGGAAGCCGGCTTCACGCGGGAGCAAGCGGAAGCCGAGTTTGGGAAAGAGCAGATAATGAAACGCGCCGCGGAACCGATTGAAGCTGCCTACCCAATACTCTTCCTCGCTTCAGAGGAGAGCTCTTTTTGCACAGGAAGCGCTCTCTATGTGGATGGGGGTTGGACGACGCAGTGATAGTGGGGGAAACTCCGCGACAAACTAAGAAGGGTTGACACTCTCGTAATGCCAAGACAGGACTTTTTTTCCGCTCGTAACTGCCTCACGCTCCTACTACTAGGCACGATGATGGTGACGTTCGCCTTCACACTGTCTTGTAGTAGAACGCCCGCGCCGCCCAAAGTAGATGAGAGCGACATCGCCGATTTTGTCGGGAATGAGGCGTGCCGTTCGTGCCACGCCAAAGAGTTCGAGGCTCTGCATGATACCTATCATCAGCGTTCGCTACGCCACATGAATCGCGAGGCGCTCGGCGACCAGATTCCGCCGTCGGGTAAAATCAACGACACGCAGTACGCTCTTGTGGAGCAGGACAAGCAGTTTTTCTTTGAAGTGAACCCGCCTGACCCCGCGCAACACCAACTCTGGCCCCTCGACCTTATCTTTGGCTCCGGCAAGTTTGGAATGTCGTTCGCGAGTCTACTTGAAGGCAAGAATATCGTGGAAATGAAGATGAGCTACTTTCCGCAGTGGCATAAGTGGGGGATAACGCCCGGTCAGAAGATGGAGGGACCTGCGGCGGCGGGAAATATGGGCAACCTCATGCAGTCGCGAAAGTGCATCGGTTGCCACTCTATCGCGATGTCGAAAAACACGTTTAAGCCCCGCGACGAGTTTTTCGGCGTGGGGTGCGAGTCGTGTCATGGCGCGGGAAAGGCGCACATCAAGGCGGTGGAGGCTGGCGAACCTGACAAGCGCATGGTGAAATTTAAGGCGGGCAGGGCGCGGGATTTAAATACGATGTGCGGGAAGTGCCACCTTACCGAGAAGGATGTCGCGCCCTCGTCCTCCATGTCTAAAATGACGAACCGCTTTCAGCCTTACGGGCTAATGAAGAGCCGTTGCTTCCTTGAGGGGGGCGAGAAAATCTCCTGCTCCACCTGCCACGACCCGCATACGAACGCTTCACGGGATACGCTGTCCTATAACAGAGCCTGTCTTTCGTGCCACTCCGCAACCTCTAAGCTTTCGGCGACAGTGGCGGCGGGTAAAACCTGCCCCGTGAATGCGACAGCGAACTGCACATCGTGTCATATGCCCAAGCGAGACCTTATTGGCGACCTGAATTTGACCTCTGGCGTTATGTTCTCCGACCACCGTATCGCTATCTACCCCGGAAAGAGGTAGTATGCGCGACAACCCTAATATCTCTACAGAGGCGATTTCCGAGCGTCTTAGGGCAGAGTACAGCCTTGAAGCGGCGAACGTTCGCTTTCTGCCTATCGGCTACGATTTGAACGCCGCGGTCTACGAAGCGGTCTGTTCACAGGGAGAGACCTATTTTGTCAAGGCGCGAAGAGGAGAGATGAATCTCGCGGGGCTTATGACTCCTCGCACGCTCATTGAGCATGGGATTCCGAATATCCTTGCGCCGCTTAGGACGCTGAGGGGAGAACTCTTTTGTCGTCTTGACGAGAGAGTCTCATTAGCGGTCTTTCCGTTTGTTCACGGCGACAACGCGATGGCGGAGGGGCTAACCGATAGCCAGTGGGTTGAGTTTGGCAGGACGCTGAACGCAGTTCACTCCGGCGGGTTTGAGGCGGGATTGGCGGAGGTAGTCCCTCCTGAGCGGTTCGATATACCTTCCGCCGCGCTCGTTCTTGAACTTTCGGAGCGAATATCGGACATGAGGAGGGATAGCCCCGCCGAACAGCGACTGATAGCCTACTGGAACCATAACGCCGTGACGATACGCCATATCGTCGAACGCGCCACGCTCTTAGGGCGCAAACTGCAAACCCAATCGTTTGAGTTTGTCCTATGCCACTCCGATATTCACTTCGGCAACATCCTGGTCGCGGAAGACGGGCGCATCTATCTGGTGGATTGGGATACGCCCATTCTCGCGCCCAGAGAGCGTGACCTGCTCTTCGTAGCGGGTTCCATGATAGCGGGGCGCGTTCAACCGGGGCAAGAGGCGCTCTTCTTTGAGGGGTACGGCGCGACGAATGTGAACCTAACCGCTCTCGCGTACTATCGCTATGAACGCGCCATTCAGGATATAGGCGAGTGCGCGAAGAGCGTTCTATTCGATGAAGGCGTGAGCGAAGAGATGAAGGCGGAGGAGGTTGACCTGCTTATCAGTCAGTTTCAGCCGGGCGAAATTATAGAGGCGGCGATGGAGGCGGATAGACAGCAGAAAGCTAATCGCCATTAAGTGTGAAGGAGCGTTCCGTATGACAATTCGAGAAGCGAACCTCTCCGACGCTGTGGGAATGGGGCGCGTCATGGTGGATACGTTTATGACGGCGCACCGAGGGCAGATACCAGAAGAGGTCTGGGAGTGGCGCAAACAGAACTGGACGCGCGAAATATCGGCGAAAGCCTGGGAACGAACGTTACGTAACATCGCTAGCAGTGCAAGTTTCCAAGAGTGCATCTATGTCGCAGAAGGGGCGGAGGGTGAGATTATTGGCGTAGGCATGGCTTACGTAGAAGCCTCAGAGGGGGTAGCGGAGGTATGCGCTCTCTATGTGCATCCTGATTGTCAGGGGCAGGGCGTTGGGCGCGGACTGTTGCAAGCTATTGCCGCCCGCCTGACTGAAAACAACGTTACCGCGCTTCGTATCGGAGCGTTGGAGACAAATACGCCGGCGCGTCGTTTCTATGAGGCTATGGGCGGCGAAGTCGTCCTTGAGCGAGACATAGAGGATGCGGGACATACGCTTCGAGAGGTCGTCTATGGCTGGTCAAATTTGGATGTTTTTGACGGCTTGATTCAACTGAAGCGCTAAAATCAGCGTTACGATTTTGGAGACCTATCTGTGCAACTAACAACGGAACGACTGCTACTACGCGAATTTGTGGAGGAGGACTGGGAGGCGGTTTTGGAGTATCAAAACGACCCGCTCTATCTCCGCTACAATCCCTTTGAGTACCGCACGGAGGCGGACGCGCGCGAGTTTGTAGGCTGGTTTCTGGCGAATCAGCGAGAAGCCCCCCGCGTTAAGTTTCAACTCGCCGTCGTTCTCAAGTCGGAGGGGCGGCTTATAGGTAACTGCGGCGTTCGCGTGAACGATACGACGCTACAAGAGGGTAATATCGGGTATGAACTGAACAGCCGATATTGGGGGTATGGTTACGCCACAGAAGCGGCGCGTGAGATGGTGCGCTACGGCTTCGAGGAGTTGGGGCTACACCGTATCTGGTCGTGTTGCATAGAGGAGAATGTAGGCTCCGCAAGAGTGTTGGAGAAGGTAGGAATGCTACCGGAAGGCATTCTGAGAGAGAAAGAGTTTTTCAAAGACCGTTGGTGGAATCAGCGGCGTTTCGCGCTCCTTGTGCAGGAGTGGATAGCCCTAAACGCGAACATCTGAAGCGTTGATTATCAGAGTTTATACCTATTTTGAAGGAGAGATTACCCCGAATGCAAGCCCCCGTTTTGAATACAGAGATACCCGGACTTCCCTTGTACGCAAGCGGCAAAGTGCGCGATATATACGACCTCGGCGACACCCTGCTACTGGTCGCCACAGACCGTATCTCCGCGTTCGACGTTATCATGCCGAACGGCATCCCCGACAAGGGGCGCGTCCTCACTCAGATTTCCCGCTTCTGGTTCACGCAACTCGCCTCCACTATCGAGAACCACGAGATTTCGGTGGAGAGCGACCCTATTGCGGAGGCGCTGACGAAGGCGGGCGCGACAGTAACGCCAGAGGTTCGCGCACTGCTGGAAGGGCGCTCCCTGCTCTGCATCAAGACGCAAGCCCTTCCGGTGGAGTGCGTGGTACGCGGCTATATCGCGGGGTCTTTGTGGAAGGAGTATAAGACGGCGGGCGGTCTCACGCAACCTGTGACTCTGCACGGCTACGACTTTCCGGCGGGACTGCGCGAATCGGAGCGCTTGCCCGCGCCCATCTTCACCCCCGCCACAAAAGCGACAAGCGGACACGACGAGAATATCAGCGTGGCTCAGGCGGGAGAGGCGCTCATCTCTGCGGGACACGCAGACGGGCGCGAACTAGCCCGACAACTTGAAGCGACGAGTATCGCCCTCTACCAGTCCGCAAGCGAACGCGCCCTGCAAAACGGCATTATCATTGCGGATACCAAGTTTGAGTTTGGGCTTCTGGATGGCAGGCTTATCTGGATAGACGAGGCGCTTACGCCCGACTCTTCACGTTTCTGGGACAAGGAGAGTTACGCGCCGGGCAAGTCGCAACCCTCTTTCGACAAACAGTTTGTGCGGGACTGGCTAGAGGCTTCAGGATGGGACAAAACGCCCCCCGCGCCGCAACTCCCCGCCGATGTGGTGGAGGGAACCGCGAACCGCTATCGGGAGGCGTATATGAGGGTGACGGGGACGGCGTTGGGGTAAGATTAGGTCAGGAAGTTCTGAATAATGGCGGCGGCGACTCTGTCGGTGGCTTTTGCGGCATCGTCTCCGCCCTGATTCGTGGCGACGAGAACCGCGAAGTTCTTTAGCGGAGCCATCCAGACCACGGCGAAGTTCTGGGTATTGCTTCCTGAGTGCGTGTAGACCTTTCCTCCGCCCCAACCGCGTTCCGTCGAAATCCACCCTCCCGCGTAGTCTCCTTTGAAGAGCGGCGTGTGCAGGTACTTGTAACTCTCCGGTTTCAAAACGCCCCCCTCGCCGCGTAACCCAGTCAGATGGTCTTGCACAAACTTCGCCCAGTCCTCAAGGCTAATATGGACAACGCCTCCGGGCGCAATGGTAGCGGGATTGTCGGAGTTCGGACCCGGCGCGATAATCCCGCGCTCTTTGCCGTTCATAACGTGTTGCCATGGCTGGTCTATCGCGCCGGGAGTCCCCATAGAACCGTATCCCGCGCTATGTATCTTGAGCGGCGCAAAGACGCGAGACTGTAGAGCGACCTCCCATAAATCGTTATCGGCGCGTTCCGCGAGAACGCCCGCAACCGAGTAGTTTCTATTGGAGTAGATGTACTTCGTTCCCGGCTCCGCATCCGGCGCCTCTTGTAGAATGGCTCGCAGGAACGCTTCTCGCTGTTGCGCCGTGTTTCCGGGAAAGCGTCGAGTCTCTTGAAAGTCGCGCCCCTTTAGCCAACTCTCCGTTGGAAACCCGCTTCTATGGCACAGGAGGTGGTCTAGCGTAATACTGCGATACGCGGGGTGCATGAGTTGCGCCATATCCGGTAGCGCCTTCGCAAGCGGCGTAGTTCGGCGCAGTCTGCCGCGCTCTATGAGGGAGGCGCAGAGGTGCGCGGTCAGGGCTTTGGTGCAGGAGCCGAGGTGAAACTTATCCTGCATCGTGACGGGCGTAGGGTCGTCGTATTTGCGGAATCCGACAGCCCCTTTCGCGATAACCTTGCCGTCTTTCAGAGCGATAGCCGCTAACGCGGGTAAATCGCTCTCTTTTCGGATTGGCTCTAGGAGTTCCTTGATGTTTTGAGCGGCGGACATCGGTTCAGCGCTCGCGGTAAAATGGGGGGCTATCGCGCAACTGGCTACGCCTAGCGCCATCTCGCGGCGCGTGAGATTAGAGTTGTTGGGGTTCATGGTCTCTCCTCGTTATTACCGTGGTTTATGGTAGTGGGAGTGGATTCCTGCTTGGGATGGGCGACCTTCCCGTAATCGACGGTGTGCCAGAGAGTTACAGGTAGAGCGAAGAGCCTATCGCCCCGCCCCATATTTGACAAGAAGTCGCTCTATTGCGATACTCTCTTCTCGTGCAGTGTCTAGCGGGTCTCTTGCAGTGGCTAGCGGGCTGTAATGCCACTGGTCTCCTAAGTTGGGGGTTGGCGCGGTAATCCAGTAATACCTTTACGCTCTCGTAGTCGCCTTTGTCAATCGCGTAGTTCAGCGGAGTAATACCCTCTTCGGCATACAAGGAGTCTCTATCGTCGGGGTATGCGTCGGGGTTCGTTCCTCTGTCTAGCTCCGCTTTTAGGGCGTTCGCATCCTTGCGGTCAATGGCGTTTATAAGCGCATCGTAGCGGGGGTAACGAGAGCGCCTAAACTGCCCCGTCGCAAACAGGCAGATAGTGACCACAAGAGCGATACGAAACAGGCTCCTCTTGCTTCTTAAACGCGAATAACGTACTGCGAGTTGATTCACTTCGCCGCCCTCCATACAGTACCTACGCTTTTGGCGGACGAGCGAATACCGACGCGGGGATGGCGGGGTTAATACGTATTCGTGTGAATGTTTGCGTACTGTCCAAGCCTTCCTTGTTGGCTTTACCATTCGGCTGTCTCGCGTTTCCAATGTTCATACCCATGAATACGTGAAGTTTTAGGAGTAGGAACGTTTTTGCATCGATCCAGAGAGTCATCTCGCCTATGGCTCCCTTCGCAATAACCTTGTATGCTTCCTGCTCGTTTAGCTTTTCATGGGTCATGCGTGAGGCTTGCACTCCGCCTAGTGAATTTCCCCATGTGGTATGGAGCAGCAGACCTGGAATAATCGTATCGGCGTTCATGGAGACTCCGGTAAAGGCGCCTATCGCCATCTCCGTACTCGGCGCGACATCCCACTTCTCCGACGAGAGGATAGAGGTTTGCCATGTCGTTTTTCCATCCGAGACAAACGCAAACCGCCCCTCCGTCATCAGAGTTCCCTCAACGCGAATCTTGCCGGGGCGGACGAACTGGACGGTCGCCTTCGTGTGATAAGTAGTATTCATGCCGCCCACGCTACTCTTGGTGACTACCTGCGTAGTCCCGCTATACGATTTAAGCGAGTCGTATGCCTGTTTGCACTTAGTAAGTACCTGTGCGCCAGTGAGTTCGGCGTTCGCGGGAGGCGCTATGCCCAGCGTTCCCGCTAAGGACAAAATCAGCGCTACCGCTCCTGATTGAATAAAAGGAAGTCTTCGCATATCGTTCTCCTAATACTGCTACGAAAATGTTGAAACGTAACCTCTACAGTATAGCGCATTTTTGGCAATTAGCGCGATTATCACCACGGTTATGGAGGGAGATAGGTTTAACCATAACGATAATATCGCTTTCCTAATACCACCCCGACCTGCCCAGTAGCTCGCGAGTGAGAAGGTCGCCGCTTTTAATCAGCGGCTCCGCGAGTCCCCCGCCCGGTATGTCCACCTGCTTCATCCATGTCGGGCTATAGCCCCAGATAAGCAGTCGGCGCACGCGCCCCGTCGGGAGAGTGGGTAGCGCCCTGTGCCACAGACAGGCTTCGGAGGTGACGCAGGTTCCTGCGGGCACGTGGAGCGTCACCTGACCGGGCTTGTCGGAAAAGTCGTTGGCGGCTAGCTCTTCGTGGAGCCAGAGGTGAGATTTCGGCATGACGCACAGCCCGCCCGTATCCTCGTCCAAGTCGTCAAGATAGACAAGGTTATCTAGCACACGCGGACGGCTAAAGAAGGGCGGAACCGGGCTAGGCATATTGCGCTGATGCCAGTGCCAGTGGGTCTCCTGATGCAGTTGACCGGGGTAGGCGACGCGAATCACGGTTCCATGTATCTGAATCTGAGGACCCAACACCGCTCGCGCTACGGATACAAAAGGGTCGAAGTGTATCAGTTTGTGGAAGAAGGCGTGCTTGTCCATGAGGTTACGAATAAACAGCCCCCCAAACTGCTGAGACGTGTTCTCTTGCGCCCCCGACTCGCCCCCGTACTCCGCTATGAGAGTGTCCACCGCCGAGCGCAACTCCTCCAACATCGCTCCCTGAAACAGCCCCTCGCGCACGAGATAGCCCTCCTGTACGAGATGCGCTACCTCCTCTTCGGAGGCTGTCACCTGCACAGGACGGTCGGGCATAGGGTTGTCGTGGCTGTTGATGCGATACTGGATAGTGTGGCTCACTGTGTATCCTCATTTCAGAAAAATCGCGAAGCGCATTGACGAGAAACCTATATCGAGTAGTCTTCCAAAAAGACCTGTAGTTTGCGTGGCGTAACGTGGACGTGTTCGCCCAAACGTAGCCCCAACTCATAGTACCGCTCTCGTGTCAACTCTATCAGCACAAAGTCTTTAGTATCGGCGCGTTCCAACTCTACCCGCACCACGGGACCCACCGCGTGAATGTGCTGAACCACCGACTCGAAGGAAGAGCCATTCCCAACGCGCTGAATATCGAGGTCGTGCGGACGAACATAGCCGATAGCGAGCGCGTTCTGCGTCTGCGCGTGTTCCGGAGAGTTCACCGCTAAAGGTCCCAGACTCGCCTGTCCCTCATGTACGCGCCCATGAAAGAGGTTGACGCTTCCCAGAAAGTTGTAGACGAAAGGGTTCGCAGGATGTTCATACACCTCTTCGGGCGTTCCTATCTGCTCCACGCGCCCCTTGTTCATCACTACTATTCTATCGGAGACCTCCAAAGCCTCCTCTTGGTCGTGCGTCACAAAGACGCTCGTAATGTGGAGTTCGTCGTGCAGGCGGCGTAGCCAGCGGCGCAACTCCTGACGCACACGCGCATCCAACGCCCCGAATGGCTCGTCTAGCAGGAGCACTTTTGGCTCTACCGCCAACGCCCGCGCAAGAGCGACCCGCTGACGCTGACCGCCGGAGAGTTGTGAGGGATAGCGTTTTGCCAGCCCCTCCAGCTGCACCAGTTTAAGCAGTTCGTGTACTTTTTCGCTAATCTCCTCTTTGGAAGGTCTGGTTTGGCGCGGACGCACTCGTAAACCAAACGCGATATTTTCGAGTACGCTCATGTGGCGAAAAAGCGCGTAGTGTTGAAACACAAACCCAACGCGGCGTTGACGCGCGCTCTGCTGAGTCGCGTCCTCTCCATGAAACAGCACCTCTCCTTCATCAAGCGACTCTAGCCCCGCGATAATGCGTAGTAGCGTCGTCTTACCAGAGCCGGAGGGCCCCAACAGCGCAACCAGTTCGCCTGTCTGAACCTCTAGGCTAACGTTGTTCAGAGCGACGAACTTGCCGAAGGATTTCGTTATGTTCTTGACCTCAATACTCACAATTCACCTCCCCAAAATACACCCTAATCGATGAGGCGCTGTTGGCGTACGCGCCACTCCGCCACACTCTTTATAACAAGCGTCACGAGCGCCAACAGAGTCAACAGCGACGCAACGGCAAAGGCTCCCACGAAGTCATAATCGTTATAGAGCGTCTCTACGTGAAGCGGAATCGTGTTAGTGAGTCCGCGTATGTGTCCTGATACCACCGATACCGCCCCAAACTCGCCCATAGCGCGGGCGTTGCAGAGGATAACGCCGTAGAGTAGCCCCCACTTAATGTTGGGTAGCGTGACGCGCAGAAAAGTCTGCAACCCGCTAGCGCCGAGAACAATCGCGGCTTGCTCCTCGTCTGTACCCTGCGCCTGCATTAAAGGAATCAGTTCACGGGCGACAAACGGAAACGTGACGAAGAGCGTCGCTAGGACGATGCCCGGCACTGCGAATATGACTTTGATGTTGTGGTCGGAAAGCCAGTGACCTAGATACCCGTTTGCGCCGAAAAGGAGTACGAATATCATTCCGGAGATGACAGGCGAGACCGCAAACGGCAGGTCTATCAGCGTAAGAAGCAGGTTTTTACCCCGAAAATCGAACTTCGCGACTGCCCACGAAGCCACCACGCCAAACACGAGATTGAGGGGGACGGCGATAGCGGCGGTTAGCAGGGTAAGGTGTATTGCAGAGACCGCGTCGGGTTCGCGTAGCGCCGCAAGATATACGGGGAACCCCTTCTCAAATGCCTGTACAAATACCGCAACTAACGGCACAACCAAAAAGAGCGCAAGAAAGCCTAGCGCGATGGTTATCAGGATAAGTTTGACCCATAGCGGTTCGCTTGTAGCCCGTTTTTTCGCCTCTGTCGTTGTATTTTTTAGCCTCGAAACGTTTCCCGCCATTATCTCTCCAAGTGTTCTTTTAGATAGCCCGATACCGTCGGCTTACCCAGTGCTGCAACCCGTTGATAACGAGCAGTATGCTAAACGAAGCGACAAGCATAACCACCGCAATCGCCGTCGCGCCCGCATAGTTGAACTGCTCTAGTTTACTGACAATAAGAAGGGGGACGATTTCGGTCTGATAGGGCATATTGCCAGAGATAAAGATAACCGAGCCGTACTCGCCAAGCGAACGCGCAAACGAGAGCGAAAACCCTGTCAGTATCGCAGGAACAAGCGGGGGCAGTATCACGCGCCAAAAGGTCTGCAAGCGCGTCGCGCCAAGGCTGTTCGCTGCCTCCTCCACCTCTGCATCGAGGTCTTCGAGTATGGGCTGAACGGTACGAACCACGAACGGCATCCCCACAAAAATAAGCGCAACTAGCACGCCCAGCGGCGCGAAAGCCACTTTGATTCCGTGAGGCTCCAGCCTACTTCCAATCCAGCCGTTGTACGCATAGACCGACGTGAGACTGATCCCCGCAACCGCAGTCGGCAGAGCGAACGGCAGGTCAACGAGACCGTCTACGATACGTTTACCGGGGAACTCGTAGCGCACCAGAACCCAAGCCACTATAAACCCAAAAACGGCGTTGACGATAGCGCCCAGAAACGACGCGCCAAAACTGAGTTTGTAGGCGGCGACCACCTCCGCATCGGTGACAGTAGCCCAAAACGTCGCCCAAGTCAGAGTCGCTGTCTTCAAAAAGAGAGTGGAGAGCGGGATAAGCACGACAAGGCTAAGATAGATAAGGGTGAACCCCATGGAGAGACCAAAGCCTGGGAGAACGCTACGCCGTTTTCGAGGTTTCCTCACGAAATGCTCCTTTGCACACCTGAAAAGAGGAGGGGTATACTATAGTATACCCCTCCTCCCGACTGTTTTGCCAGAATTATCGGCGTCTTACAATCTGGTCAAAAATCGCTCCTTGCGCGAAGTGCGCGTTATGTGCGGCTTGCCAGTTGCCAAAGACCTTCTCGAAGGTGAACAGTTTGATGGGCGGAAACTGCTTCGCTAACTTTGCGTCGTGCGGACGGTAGAAGTGTTTAGCGGCGATTGCCTGTCCCTCCGGCGAGTACAGGTACTGCAAATACGCCGTTGCGACAGGGCGGGTGCGATGCTTGTCCACCACTTTGTCCACCACGCTTACAGGTGGCTCCGCGAGTATACTGATGGAGGGGTAGACGATTTGAAATTTGTCTGAGCCAAACTCGTTAAGGGTCAACTGCGCCTCATTCTCCCACGCTAGTAGCACATCGCCCAGCCCGCGTTGGGCGAATGTAGTTGTGGATCCGCGCGCGCCTGAATCGAGAACAGGGACGTTACTATACAGGCGAGCGACGAAATCACGGGCTGTGGCATCGGAGCCGCCTTTAAGGTTGCGTGCATAGCCCCACGCCGCTAGATACGCCCAACGCCCTCCTCCCGATACTTTAGGGTTGGAGGTGATGACGGATACTCCCGGCTTTATAATATCCGCCCAGTCTCTAATCCCTTTCGGGTTGCCCTTACGAACCACAAATACAATCGTAGAGGTGTATGGCGCGGCGTTGAATGGCAGTCGCTTGCGCCAATCAGGAGCGATAAGCCCCGCCTTCTGAACGGCTTCCATGTCGTAACCGATGCCTAGCGTCGCAACATCCGCCTCAAGCCCGTCTATGATAGAGCGCGCCTGCTTACCAGAACCGCCGTGCGACTGTTGAAATGTCACGCGCTCATGGGCTTTCCCCTGCCAGTAACGAGCGAAAGCCTGATTGTACTCTTTGTAGAGTTCGCGAGTAGGGTCGTAAGAGACGTTGAGCAGGGTCACATCCGCAAAAGCGGAGACGGACGCTAACAGCCCAAACGCGAACACAACGCTCATCATTGAGCGGTAAATAGCCCTGAATGTCATCGTAATCTCCTTCCTGTGCCGTCACAAGAGAGTGTAATGTACTTAATCTATCAAAATAGTCAAGATTATAGTGATAGTATACACGGCAAGGGGAGTTTGTGTCAAGAGAGAGAAGGTCTTTTTCGCCCTCCTCGTCGTTTCGGGGAGTGGGCAGGGAGAGATTGAGGGGGGCTACTTCACAGATTTTTTCAAGAAAGCGGCTTCGTCGTACTTACAGCGCGAGTCCCATATCAGCCACTCAGTGATACCGAGTTCGTTGAGGGCTTTTATCTGCGCCCTAATCTGTGTGGCTCCATAGGTTACGCCCCGCAACGAAAACCCCTGAATCCAGGGGCGCAGTTTGCAGGTTTTCACGCTGTCCACCTGCTTCTTCGCATCGCCCGCTGAGAGTAGAACCGTGCGATATGGCTCGGCGTTTGGGTTTTTGAGGTTATATTCGCCGCTGTTGTAGTGGGAGGGGTATATCATTGGGCAGAGGTAGTCCACCTTCTCCGCGACATTCGTCCCCGTCTGACCGATACCCATGTCGCCTCTGTTTTTCGCCCGTGTTGTCAGACCGAACACATCCGCCGAAAACCAGACTCCCGCTCTCTTAAACCTCTCCTTCGCATACTGGAGAAACGCGCTAATCTGCTCTCTACGAAGCGACTTTTCCGGCTTGCCGGGGTAGCGTAGCGCCGTGATGTCGCCCTCGCTAGGGAAGCGCACATAGTCGAACTGCACCTCCTGAAAGCCGCGCTTCACTGCGTCTAGGGCGATGTCTATGTTGTAGTCCCACACCTCTTTTTTGTACGGGTTGAGCCAACCATGCCGGCTCGTATCTAGCCACAGTTTGCCGTTCGCGGTCTGTACGGCGTAGTCAGGGCGGGCTTTCGCGAGTACGGTGTCGCGGAAACAGGCGATACGCGCGATAGGGAAGATATTGTGCGCTTTTAGTACGGCGAGGCGTTCGTCGAGATGCTTGCCGAACATCTTTCTGTTCGCCTTCACCTCCCGCGCAAGCGGAACCTCCACGTCGTAACTCACCAGCCCGTCATCTTTAATGTCTATCACCATCGCGTTGAGTTCTGTGCGGTCTACGAGGCTGACGAGCGCATCGAATCGCGCCGCCGTTCCCGCCACCCAACCAGAGAGATAGATACCTTTGAGACCGCCGGGCGGCAGGGGGACAGGCGTAGGAACCACGCCGGCGATAGTAGCGCGGGGAGATAGCGGGGCGGGGGGAGGCGCATTGCGCCTACAACCCTGCCCGCAAAGAGCAAGAGCGCAGGAGACGAGAACGATACAAATAGCCTGAAAATGGCGGGACTGCATTGGTTCGTCCCCTTGCCCTTCTAACCGATGAGGTCGAGCGCGTCCTTGATAGATTTCTGGACGCAGGTGAAGATGGGAGTGTCGCGGAGCGTGTACTTACTCGACTCGGTTTCGCGTAGAGAGGCTACAAGGTCGAGGAAGTCGGCGGGAATATCCGTCTCGAACGCAACCACAAACTCTTGGTCATCTATCCCAAAAGAGTAGGTAGTATTCAGTTTTATGGAGGGGAACTTGTGCCCGGAGTGGATATGCCCCGACATGATTCGTTGCCGCTCTTCGAGGGTTAGCAGATACCACTCCCGCGTCTTCACGAAAGGGTATACGAACAGAAATTCGCGCCCCGTCGGTCTGATAACGAGTCTGCGTCCTTCGGGCGCGTCGCCCTCTGTCGGGTCTTTGTACTGCGAGTTTTTGGTCATAGCGAGGTAGCAGTAGGGTTGCGTCGCCCAGCGTCCCATACTCGTATTTAAGATTGCGGAGCCGTGCTTCTGAAACAAATCAATCTCTGGCGAGGCGTTCCAGAGCAGTAAATCCACGTCTCCCCGAATCCCAACGAGCGAGTAACTACGAACCAGCATTGCGTCGGCAGCCTCCTCCACTGCGCTTGCCAACTCGGCTTTGTCGCGCTCGCGTTGCTCTTGCGGTAGCCGCCGCCACGCCGCGTCGAACTTATAAAAAGCGAACTGCACCATTGTGCGACCACGATTCTCCATGCTGAAAACTCCTTAATTTGATATGCGCGTATTCTGGTTATTATAGATGC
>CAIJLM010000450.1 GCA_903821495.1 uncultured Chthonomonas sp.
CATCTTTTTCGCGCCTTTTCGCGTGTTTCGCGGTTAATTCCCAAAAGAGTGAACTCTTACACCCCTCTATCTAGTTCTTGTAACGTTGGCATCAGTCTCCTCTATCCGCAGAATCGCCAATTCCAGTTGAAATCGCGCTCTATCGGTTCGCCAAGGAGAAGCGCGCGAAGCAGAGCGATAGGGAGGCAGTTCTCGCCAAGAAAAGCGTCGTGGAACTGACGGTGCGACATCTTGCCGCCCCCTACAATTTCGTGGTGCAGGGCGCGAACCTGTAGCCCTCCAATGAGATACGCCAACTGATAGAGCGGGTCATAGTCGCCTCCAAACGAGCGGCGAACCTCCGCCTCCGCGTTGGCTCTCTCGTGTCCCACCTCGTTTACCAGCATCTCTACGCACTCCTGCGGGGTCATACTGCCCAGGTGAAAGCCCAGCGAAAACTCCACTCTGGCGCACCGGTGTAGCCGCCAAAACAGCATCCCGACTCTATCTTCGGGGGACTGCGCGAAGCCTAAATCCCACAGAAGCATCTCCCAATGAAGCGTCCAGCCCTCCATCCAGAACGGTGTATAGAAACTCTCGCGGTAGTCGTGATACCGCGCCATAGCCAGCATCTGCATACGGTGTCCGGGAATGAGTTCGTGCTGAACGGTGGCGCGCGCGAAATGGCGGTTGTTCCCGCGTAGGCTCATACGCTTCTGCGCGTGTTCCATTGTGTTAGTTGGAAAGGAGACGATAATGTCGTCGCCGCCCAGAAAGAAGGGGTTCACCCTCTGCATCTCCGGCGGCATCATCTGCATACGCCACGTCTCTTTCGCAATGTCGTTGATGGTCAGCAGGTCGTGTCGTTCAAGGAACTCTATCGCCTCGTTGGCAAGGTCGCGGACAAGGCGGGGCTGTTCGCCGGGCGCGACATGGCGCGATTTGACCCGCTCCAACGCCTCCCGCCAGTCGTCGCCAAGCCCCATATCCTGCGCAGCGTGAATCAACTCCGCTCTGCACCACTCCGCCTCCCGCCGGGCGATAGCGATTAACTCTTCGGGGGAGTAGGGAATTAGGTTCTGGCGCAGTTCGTCCAGAATACCTTCACGCCCTACGGGGTCGCCGATGATAGTGTCGGACTTCTCCGCCTTCGCCAATCGCGCGCTCAAAAACTCAACGTAACGCGCCGCCTCTTCCCGCCACGCCTGATAGGGACGCTCCACCCACCACGTAAAGAGCGGGTCGTAACCTGCATAGAAATCATGCCACTCTTCTAACTGTAGGAGGACGCTTGCGAGGGCTTGCGCGGCGCGATGGGCTACGGTAGCGCGGACTACCTCCGCCCCTGTTTCTAAGCAGACCTCTATCTCCCTACGCCTGCGTTTGAGTTCAAAAAGGGCGTTGTCTAAACGCTCGGCAATCTGCATGGGGGCAATATCTATAAGTTGTCGTCGTTCGTCCTCTAGCGTGATAATGTCGTGGAGGGCGGGAAGTAGGGCTTCCATCTCCGCCCAGCGAATCGCCTCTTTGTCGAGTTTACGGAGTTCTGTAACGAGGAGGTTTTCGAGGAGAACCCAGTCCGCCCTATCTGCGGGAGAGAGGCTGTCGAAAGGTATTTCGCCCAGCGTCTCGCGCCACTCCTGATAGAAGCGTCGGAACTTTTCACGGCGCACCGGCGACCAAGGGGTGGTTAAGAGGTGGTTGAGAGCCTCGCCATCCGCTCGAAACCTGCGGATGAGGCGACACATTCTATCGGTATTCGCGGGGAAGTCTTCCCATGTAGGCGCGTAAGTCATTTCGTGCAGAACTCCTTATGGAGAGTGTAGCGTACGGTTTAGCATACCACAAGCG
>CAIJLM010000451.1 GCA_903821495.1 uncultured Chthonomonas sp.
GCGCCGTCCTGCACCACCGCATCGTCTCCCTCTATCACGCGCTTGAGCGCGTCGCTGTTCGGAGTCGCGACGACAGGGCTTCTGCCATCCCATCGGGCGTTTACGTTCGCCCCCGCCCCGACGGAAAACAGAGTCGCTCTATCTCTGGACGGGGCATCCTGTCTTGCTTCCACCACAAACTCTCTGCCTAAGAACAGGGCGGTCGGAAGGCGAATCTCTAGGCTAGAGTTTGCCTCCGCCTGTAGGCTTGCACCCTCTATGGGCTTGCCGTTGGGTTGTGTTCCAAAGCGTTCTACAGGCAGAGCGAAGGGGGTTGTGCGCGTGCGAGGCTTCGCTAGATGCGCCACGTCTACATCCAGAAAAAGCGGACTTTCCGGCGATACCAGATTGTCATAGAGGGCGCGGTTCGGGCTATCCTCCGTAGGGCGCGTACCGGAGAGTAGACGCTGAACCCGCGCCTCCAACGCCGTTAAGGTCTCCTGCGTTCCGGAGTTCAATACCTCTTCGCGCCACAGAGAGAGAAGCGAACTGGGCGGAATAGTAGACTTGTCGGCGCTGTTCACGGGACGTGTGGGACCTCCCGCAAAACTCCAAACAGCCTTGTTTCCAAAATGGTCGGCGTGCGGGTTGCCCTCATTGACGGTGTTGGCGACATCGCCGGAGAGACTCCACGCCTGTCCCGCTCCGCCCGTCTCTGTAATGGTAAACCCAAGCTCTGTGAGGTCGCAACCGTGATTACCGTCTTTCGCGTCTACCGCAAGAATCAGCTGGTCTCCTTTTGCAATTCGCCGTATCCAAGGCTGTGTCGCGACCTCGCCTCCGAGCGGCAAAAGCCCCTCTGTAAGCATACCTGCGCGTCCATTATGGCGTTGCTCTATCCACCACGCTATACCGTTGCCGCAGTCGGGATGCACATGGGTCACTTTCGCAACGACGCTCACCGCCCCTGAAATGGGGCTTGTCCAGACTACTGCGACAAACTCTTGCGGGGTGGGATGCACCATCACGCCGTGCGGCGCGGCGCGTCCGGGTATCCTCTCCAGTACATCAGAGGAGTTCGTAATAAGCGCGGGTAGCCCCGCGCCTTTTCTCTGCCAACCGCGTATCGCAGGGCGGTTGACATCTTGCGCCATCTTCTCATCCAACGGCTTTAGGTCTACAGAGGGAACCGAGCGTCCCGCGTAGTCTGGGTTCCGCTCATTCGAGAGGCGGGTAATATCTAGCGTCGCTATCCAGCGTCTTAAAAATTCAGCGTCTAGCCCCTGCTTTTTGGCGAGGTTATCGGGATCGCTGTCTCTTTCTCGGCTCGCCTCTCTCGCTGCGGCAAGGTATCGGGCGCTATTGGCGAACACGGCGGGATACTCTATCTCGTAGGCGGAGCCAAACTTGGCGTAGTCGCGAAGGAAGAGCGCAGATTTACCGGGAGCCTCAAAGCGGGGGTTCAGCCAGACAACTCCGCCCGTTCCTAGAGGAGACATCTCGCGGGTAGCGAGAGATATGACCGTCTCGCTCTGCCCGGGTGTGGGCTTTACTGTCAAACGTAGCGACTGCACTTCGGCTACAGTCGGATCGTTGGGAACCTGACGCGAAGGGCTATCTGAGTACTTCAACCCGATGTTCTGAACGTAACTTCCGACGCGCACCGTGCGCCAAAGCGCGTTCTGCCAACTCTCTATCGCGCTGACTAGCGCGGGAACGTCGTTTTCTGTCGCCTTCCGCCACTGCGCCCGAATCGTCTCTAGCGGGTAGGAGGCGGTTGTCCCTGTCAGAACCTCCCACAGTGTATGGAGGTAGCGCGGTTGAATGCGTTCTCGCTTCGCTACCTGTTCGGGAGTTAGGCTCCCCGAAGCGAGGGCGGCGCGGTGTTTAATTGTGGCGGCGAGGTAGGGGGCGAATGGCAGTTTTCCGTTCAGGTCTGTGTAAGCGGCGTAGAAGGCGCGAAGTTGCGCGGTACTCTCATCTGTCCAGTCTCTGCGCGTACCGCCCGCTGAGAAGCGAAACCCGTCTGGTAGTAGCACCGCGTGTTCCGCGATGTCTCTGGCAGCTTTGAAGTATTTGGTGAAGAGGGTGGGGGATATGGCGGAGAGCGACTCTGAGGCGTTGGTAAACCCTTCGCCAGCCGCTCCATCTGCGGGAAATTCGCGGGCGGGCTGTAAGTCCACGCCCGTAATATCACGAATCGTATTGTTGTACTCGGCGTTGCTTAGGCGGCGTAACGGCACGCTACCGGGGTCTATGGCGCGTGTCCTAGCGTCCGCCTTCCACGCTACGGAGGGTTTTACGGTTCGCGCTGTTGGGGACGGGCTTGTATGGATACCCGTGAAAGCGACGATACCGCAGAGCGCAAACCCCGTAACTCCTGTAAACACAACGCCTAGTAGCCTGTCCTGTTTCATAACGCCTACCTCATTTCACTCTTTCGCACGGTCTTATTCGTTAGTCGCCAATCTCGTTCATAAGTTTCGGTATGCGAAGGAGTTGTTCCTTCATAAAATTTAGGCGAGAGGCTATCAAAACGCCTGAAACCTAATTTTGTTTGTGCGAGTCTTACCATCATGCCTTCTGAAGCGCCGAAAACTACCTTTGAAGGTAACAACTCAGGTAATGCAACACGACCTAGCCCTCTTTACTATCCCATCCTTATCAATACTACAAGGCTTCCACGCTGACCCAGCCACCCCATCCCAACCCCTGCCCCTTCACAAGGGGAAGGGCGAATGCCGAAACTGCAAGGCTTCCGCACTCCTCAAACCTATTGAGTGAAAGCCCGTGCCAATGAAGTGCGCCCGTCCTACAGACGGATTTTACAGTTGCGACTGGCAACGTGTTTTCTATCTCGATAAGCCTTCTGTCGGCGGGGTATTGCGTCCGTAGGACGCGCGGTTTTCACTGGCGGGTACTTTCAGTACCCGACCCAAAGCGCTTTACATACCCCAATGAGCTTTGTGAAGGGGGAGATTTAGAGGGGGTGGCTGGGTCAGTGCGATAA
>CAIJLM010000452.1 GCA_903821495.1 uncultured Chthonomonas sp.
GCCCATTTGCTAACCGGAGTGACCGCGCACCGAAGACATAAGAAGAACACAGAGGCGAAAATAGACCAAATTGCACTCTGATTTACCGGAAACTAAAGTGTATAATTCAAATGAAACGTTTTTATGTCGCTAATCACTTTTGCTTATGGGTTAAGGGGCTTTTATGGAACTCAGAGAGCTAGACGCATTTGTGCGTGTCGTGAATTTGGGGGGCTTTCGTAAAGCCGCCGAGTCGTTGTACATCACTCAGCCTGCGGTTAGCCGTCAGATAGCGGTGTTGGAGCGTGAGTTGAGTACGAAGATTTTGGAACGTATGGGGAAGCGCGTTCTGCTCACTGCGTCGGGGGAGGTGTTGTACAACTACGCGACTCAGATACTCCATCTTAGGCAGGAGGCTTTACGGCGGGTGGAAGATGTTCGCGAGGGAACGTCGGGGCGACTTACCATTGGGGCGAGCAGTACGGCGGCGACGTATGTGCTACCCGCGCTATTGCGCCGCTTCCGTGTTGAGAATCCGCACGTCGAGTTGCGGGTGCATACGGGCGTATCGAGCCGAATTGGCGAGCAGACGCTACGGAATGAGGTAGATGCGGGGGTAGTAATGGATTTTCCGGGACACCCTGATATTACGGAGGTGGGGCTGGCGGAGTACGCGATGTGCCTTGTGGTCTATCCTGACCATCCATTCGCTAATCCTCTCCATTTGGGCGGGATTTCTCAGGCGAGTTTGGAGGGCGAACCGCTTATCGTGATGGAGCCGGGCACAAACTTACGCGCTTTTGTAGAGCGTGTTCTCTCTTCTACGGGAATTGTTGGGCATATCTCTTTAGAATTAGACAATGTGGAGGCGATAAAGAAGATGATAGAGGCGCGGCTTGGAATTTCGCTTCTACCGTTTGTGGCGGTGCGCGAAGAGACGTTGACAAAACGCCTTGTCGCTTTACCCTTCAACGACCTTCCGAATGCGGCGCGCGCTATCTCTGTTATCTATCGAAAAGACAAGTACGTTTTCGGCTCCCTGCGCCACTTCGTAGACCTGCTACAGTCGGAACTGCATACGGCGATGGTGCAGGGGCGCGAGGAGACTCCTACTGATTAGCGCGTCCCCAACTCCTGCTTCGTAAAGACATGAATGTAGTGGTCTGCAAAGATACCCGGTCCCGCCGCGCGTCTGGGCATATGGCAAGGGATACACCCCGTCTTAGGATTGATAGGGCAGGCTTTGCCCCCTTCGCTGGGTCCGAAACTCGCTGGTTTGGCGGTATGACAACTCAGGCAGACCTGTTCGTACCTTTTTTTATCTGTAGAGACGTTTGTGTGCGGGTCGTGGCATCGGATGCAGGTCAATTTATCCCCGCCTTCACGGAAACACCTGCTCCGCGACGTTCCATACGCGGCGAAGCGTTGAGTCATATCGCTCTGGTCTGGCGCTATATCGTCGGCGTTACGATGGCATTTGCCGCACACTCTATTCAGTTTTTCTGCGCCCAAAGAGCCTAGTTTTTCCATTTTCAGGTCGCCCATGTTACCCGACTTAACGGCTTCAACGTGATTTTGCCCAGGTCCGTGACAGGATTCGCAACCCACGCCGTAAAACTTAGGCTCAGGCGTAACAGAATCCGTAGGCAACACTACCGCGTGGCAACCGAGGCAGTGTCGCGCTATTCTCTCGTCATACACCTTGCCCAGAGTGTTTGTGTCGGTATCCTCATGTCCTGGGGTTATGTGCCACGCCTTAGATGAAGGATGGTACGATTCATGAAACTCCGTGAGCGAGTGACCGTCCATTGTATTGACAAAAGTGTAGGCGATTTTTTCCGACCCTAACGCCAACTGTAACGGTAATGCGCCCTGCGTCTTGTCTTTCCAACCAAAAGAGAAACCAGAGCCATTTTCGTACAACGCAAAAGCGCTCTCGGCAATCTGCCCCGTGACAAGGGGCAATCTATCCAGCCCCTTGCTATCTATGGCGCGTAGGGTCACTGCATGGTGCGTATCGCGATGCGACTCGAACTCTTTCTGATGGCAGGAGGCGCAGGCTTGATTTCCCAAGAAGCTCGCGACATAGATTTGCGCGGGGGTAGACCTGTGGCATCCCGCCATGAAGAGCAAGCCCGCCGTCGCTATACTGAAGGCTACAAAAAGCGCAGAGGCGCGAAAAGCCGACGGCAATGAGACTAAGCGACAACGCGCATTTCGTAAGAGAGTCAGGAAGCGATAGAGCATGGCGAACCTTTCTGGCGATGAGGCGCTCAATGGATAGAGAGGCGCGACACTCTTATATCAATTGGGTGTGTTTCATTTGAGTTGGGAGGGTCTGTCTGATAGGCGATGCGGCATAGCGATTCGCCCTCTGTACCGCTACCGCCCCCTAACCCCAACCCTTTCCCCCGTTCGACACGGGAGA
>CAIJLM010000453.1 GCA_903821495.1 uncultured Chthonomonas sp.
CGAGACTTTTCAAGATGCGATTACAACCATGTTCTTGCACGGAGTTGGTACATTGCCGAAGTTGAGGAGTATACTCCCTATATACAGTCGGAAAAGTTAGAAAGTATTTACGGGCGGGATAGGCAAATAGTTTCTAACGGGATTCGGATAGACGGCGTGTTATTTATGGAAACTCTCGGTACTATCCATCAAATTGAGAGTGGTATATTTATGCGTCTTGTGGATATTCACGCCCCTGTATCTCTTCCCTTACGCCCACGCTTTTGGAAAGGACAAGAAACCTTTCAATCTCCCAACATAGACCTCGAAATACGTATTAGCGAGTTTGGGTTTTACGAAATTATAACGGAAGAGGCTAGTATTATTGAGTGCCTGACATGGAATTACAAATTGCGTAACTGACTCCCTCTCTCGCTTACGGCTACGAGAGCCGCGCACGCAACTCGCCTACTCGAATGGCGCTTCTGTCGAAACAAACATCTACTAGCCCTTATCATAAGCAAGGAGTTACAGACAATGGCTGAAGAGGGGCGAACTTCGCGCTTACAAATAGGATATATTCCAACTGGAAACATCTCCGTTGTTCTAAACGACTGGCGGAATCTGTTTTTGCGGTATGCTTTTGTGGTTATAGCCTGTGTTGATAGCGACGATGAACCAGCCGAATATAGGGACGTGGAGGAGTGTTTTCTAAAAGCGGGTTGCGTTGTCGAGAAATTGGAGGGTAGGTTCATCATTCCAAATGGCGAGGCTACACTGGACACGATAATAGAAACGTTCACGGGGTTCGACGAGATATGGTTCTACGATAAAAAGCCTTCCTCGGAATTAGGTGAGCCCCTTATGCCTCAGGGGATTAGCGTAACAGATATGACCGAGCCATTTCATAACGAAATAGTGGAGGATATACGAAAATGGATGTCGTGGTCTTATTGTAGAATAGCGTTAGGCGATAGTGTTGGGCTAAACTACGCTTCAACTGACCCGCTCGTATCCGCCGCGTTTGAACAACGCCCCGACCACCAAAAACTAGAGTATCTTGCAGATAGTGATGCGGAGTGACGTAGACCTCCGCGAATCGGTTTCAACACTTACTCCGCTTCTTACGCTAAACAGCAGAGGAAGGGGTCGCGCTGATTAAAATCTTCCAATTCTGGGCGAAGGGTGACTAGAGCGGGTATGTATGTCTCTAGGATTGGAAGCCGAAAATAGACCGACCAACTCAACTGAAAAAGGCATACCACACTTTTTATGAATTCGCTTCCAAATCAATCTGAAACCTACGACGTTATCCTACTCGGCGGCGGGATAGTTGGTAGCGGGATAGCGCGGGACTGCGCTCAACGTGGGCTGAAAGTCGCCCTTTACGAGCGAGAGGACTACGGCTACGGAACGACCTCCCGCTCTACACGTCTCATTCATGGCGGGCTACGCTACCTTGAAATGCTAGATTTCGGGTTGGTGCGCCAAGACCTCAAAGAGCGCGAAATACTCCTCAAAATCGCGCCCCACCGCGTTCAGCCGCTCCCCTTTATCCTGCCTTTCTACCGCTGTTCGCTCCTCTACCGCCTCAAAGTGCGAGTCGGAATGCTTCTCTACGACCTACTCTCCTACGATAAAACGCTCCCCAATCACCGCTACCTCACCCGCGCCGAAACACTAGCAATGGAAGAAGGGCTAAACGCGAAAGGCTTGCAAGGCGCGGCGATGTACTACGACTGTCAGGTCGCTTTCCCTGAACGCCTCTGCCTCGACAATATCCTTTCCGCGCAACGAGACGGCGCAAGCGTCTTCAACCACACAGAGGTAATAGATATACTAACGGCGCAAAACCAACCTTTCAATAAAAGTCCCTCCCCGCATCTGGGAGGGAAAGCCTGCGGCGTGCGGGTGCGAAACCGACTGACGGGCGAGGAATCTGAGTTTCGCGGGCGGCTAATTATTAATGCGACGGGCGCATGGGTTGACCGTCTCCTCAAGGGATGGAAAACGCCCCTGCCTCCGCAACTCCGCCTGACGAAGGGGATTCACTTCGCCGCGCCGCGCGCCAACAAAAATGCGCTCGTTCTCTTCTCCAAAAAAGATAGGCGCCTGATGTTCGCTATCCCTTGGCTCGGTTACTCGTGGATAGGAACCACCGATACCGACTTCGACGCGAACCTCGATACGGTTCACGCCCTCCGCGACGAAATCGCCTACCTGCAAGAGACGGTAAGCGAATACCTACCGCAAGGCGACTGGTCGGAGGTCTATTTCACGAACGCAGGGGTACGCGCGCTTGTTCACGATAACCGCCCCGGCGCAAGCGAATCCGCGGTCTCGCGAAAACACGGCGTACTCATCCACGCGCACAGCGAAGGGTTAGAGGGTATGATAACGGTATTGGGGGGCAAACTGACCGCCTACCGCGACATAGCGGAGGAGGTAGTCAATCGCGCCTGTGAACTGCTGGAACACACGATGGAAGGGCGCACCGCCGCCACTCCGTTACCCGGCGGCGAACGAAACGACTTGGAATACCTCAAAGCGGAGATGGGCAGGGCGGGTAGCGAGTATGGACTAACGCAAGCGCAGGCGGACTACCTCGTCTTTCTCTACGGCGCGGAGGCTTACGCTATCCTAAACCGTATTGAACACGACGCAAGCCTAGCGGAGCCACTCTCCCGCGCCTATCCCGACATCAAGGCGCAGGTCGTCCACGCAATCGAAGCCGAACAAGCCCAAACCCTCAACGATTTCCTGCTACGCCGCTCTCTTCTCGGCTTCACCAAAGACCAGGGCGAACAGGCTATTCCCGCTCTTATCGAAACTATGGCGGCGCGACTAGGGTGGGGGGCGGAGAGAGTTGCGGAGGAGCGTGCCGCCGCGCTAGCGCATATCGCAAGAACGCGCCAACATCGTGAAGCGTTCCCTTAAAGCGCGTTTTACTATAGCCAAAAGCCCCTCATTTCGGGTATCCTACCAAAACACAATGAAGAGAGCGAACAGGACAACCTAGCGCGATGCCGCGAAACGAAAAACAAGAACCCGCTACGACACCGCCCCCTACCAACTCTCATCTTGACGGCGACCATCTAGAGCTCACAGAACCCTACGATACAGGAGGGGCGGCTCCCTCCGTAGCCAGATGGAACCTCTCCGTACTAACCCTCGATGTGGTCTTCTTCTCCCTCAGCGTAGCCTTCTTCGACCCCAGCACAGTCATGCCCCAACTGCTCGAACGGCTAGGCGCGACGGGCTTGATGATAGGGCTGTTCTCCAGTTTTCGTAGCCTCGCGTTCAACCTCCCGCAGATATTTGTCGCCTATGCGACCATGAACCGCGAAAAACAGAAGCCCTTCTTAGGCAAAATCAACGCAGTCTGTAGGCTTCCGCTCCTAGCGCTTCCTTTCATTATCGCACGCTCCGAAATGTCCGAGGCGAATCGGCACATCGCCCTCGCCGCCACGATAGGGCTACTCTTCTTCTGGTCGCTCGGCGATGGGATTGGCTACGTCCCTTGGATGGAGATTGTGGCGCGAAGCTTCTCTAATAGAACGCGAGGACGCTTCTTCGCAACCACGCAGTCTCTCTCCGGCACAATCAGCATCGGCATCGCCGCGCTCGGGGTCGCGCCCATTCTCTACTCGAAAACACTCGGCTATCCCGCCAACTACGCCCTGCTCGTTCTCCTCTACGCCCTTCTTATGCAGGTATCGCTGGCAGGCGTTCTCCTCATCAAAGAGCCGCCCGTCCCAGACTCCTTCCACGAACGCGCCAAAGAGCCGCACCCAAGCCTCAAGGAGTACCTCCAGCAGTTACCCACGCTCTTTCGCACGAATATCGTCTTTCGGAAACTCTGCACGGTCGCCCTGCTCGTAAACTTCGGGTTAGCGAGTCAGCCCTTCTACGTCCTCTATGCGAAACGCTACTTTCATCTAGGCGACGAGTGGGGCGGAAAATTTCAAGTCTACCTTGCCCTCGGCGCGGTCACGCTACTCCCGCTATGGGCGTTCATCAGCGAACGTAAGGGAGCGCATAACTCCATACGCTTCGCCGCTTTTGGATGTCTTCTCACCCCCATCGTCGCCCTAACCATCGGTAGGGTCTCCCCTTGGCTCTACGGACTGGTCTTTCTGCTCATGGGCGGAACACTCGGCTGGGGCTTCTGGATTGTGCTAAACCACTATCTGCTTCTGCACATCGACGAGAAACAGCGACAGGTGTTTCTTGCGCTCATCAACCTTGTTCTCGCGCCCTCCTCGTTCTATTCGGCGCTAGGAGGATTTTTCATCCATAATGGAGAATTTGCTTCCATTCAAGGCTTTCCTGTTCTCTTTCTGCTCACTGCGCTCGTAGTCGGAGCGGGAGTCTACCAGACACGCTATCTCCCCAACCCCTCCCAAAACGAGAGCGCCGCTTGACACGCTTTGACATGAAGCGAATCTTGCGAAGTGAGGATTTTAGAGGAGATAGGTGAAGTGAGAATTTTCGGAAAATCCCTTACCAAACTAGGGTTGATAGGACTCTTCGCTCTCCTCGGTTCCGTCGCCTTCGCGCAGGCAGGACAACCTTGGGCGTGGGGTTACAATGCCTACGGTCAAGCAGGAGACAGAACCACTTCCAACAAGTACGCACCCGTTCACCTGTACGGGCTGACAGATGTGACGCAGGTGGCGGAAGGCGGCGCGCACTCTCTTGCGTTGAAATCGGACGGAACCGTATGGACGTGCGGTGAAAACAGCGTGGGCGAGCTGGGAGATGGAACCAACTCTACCCGAATCGCACCCGTTCAGGTGTCCGCTCTTGTTGGTGTAGTTCAGATAGCGGCTGGGAAACATCACTCCCTTGCATTGAAATCAAATGGAACCGTAGTGGCGTGGGGATGGAACGAATATGGTCAGTTAGGCGATGGAACCACTAGCGACAGCGCCATACCCCGTAAAGTATCCAACCTCTCAAAAGTTGTGCAGATAGTGAGCGGAGGGACGCACTCCCTCGCGTTGAAATCAAACGGAACCGTCTGGGCGTGGGGCTACAACGCAAGCGGACAGTTAGGCGACGGAACGACCGTTACCCGAACCGCCCCCGTGCAGGTTACAGGGCTAACAGGCATAGTGAAGATAGCCGGAGGAAAACTTCACTCCCTTGCATTAAAGCCCAATGGAACGGTATGGGTGTGGGGTTACAATGGCAACGGTCAATTAGGGGATGGAACGGTGCGAAGCCGAAAACTTCCCATACAGGTCGTAGGGCTTGCAGGAGTAGTCTATGTAGCCGGAGGCAAACATCACTCCCTCGCATTACAGTCCGATGGAACCGTCTGGGCATGGGGCTATAACGAGTACGGGCAGGTTGGAGATGGAACCACAGTAGACCAACTCGCTCCCGTTCAAGTACCGGGGCTTATGGATGTCGTGCAGGTAGCGGGCGCGTACTACCACTCCGTCGCGCTAAAGTCCGATGGAACCGTCTGGGCGTGGGGCGACAACGAGTACGGGCAGTTAGGCGATGGAACCACAACAGCGCAGGGCGTACCTACACAAACGCTGAACCTTGCCAACCAGACCTATATCGCGGCAGACGGATTCACCTCTCTCGCTGTTCAAGCCACTCCGCTAAACACAAGAGTGGGCGCGAACGCGGCGACTCTACAGTACGCTACGCCTTTCACTCTTACCGCAACTCTGGTAAATAAATATGGCGCGCCTCTCGTTTTCAAGCCAGTAGACTTCTCTTTAGACGGAACCAGCGTCGGGCTTGCGTATACCGCCGCTTCGGGAGTAGCGACTCTCGCACTCCCTAATCCCTCCGTTCTGTCTGTTGGGAGCCACACTCTCCTCGTCAGCTTTGCAGGAGACAGGCTCTTCAATGACTCTTCGATAGAGGTAGCGGTCGTTATCACGAAGGCGAATACAAAGGTAGTTGTTTCAGACCTCTCCATAGCGCCTGGGAACAACAGCGCTCTAGTAGCCGCTCTTCGGCGTAATACAGACGACGTGTACGTTGCAGGAGAGACCTTGACCTTCAAAATTGACGGTAATGTTTTTGGAACAGCGGGTACGGATGGAACAGGGAGAGCCTTCATTGGCTATAGCGTAGACGGCGCGTTAGACGTAGGCGCTCACACTATCA
>CAIJLM010000454.1 GCA_903821495.1 uncultured Chthonomonas sp.
CGAGTGCGAGGAACGCGAGGGTCTTCTAGAGCGGAAAAGTGAGACAATAGGGCTAACATAGATACACCCCTAACATGAGATGAGAATGTTATACCTGAACCAGAAGCGCAAGCAAACGCCACTACTTAGTATACAAGGTGATATGGATACAAATATTCACTGTATCGCGATAATGGCGAATTATGATGCGTTCGCCCTGCACATTGGTGAAAAGGAATTCCATATTCCTGTGCCTCCAGGGTATACTTTGCCTCAGTAAGAGTGCTAGTCTCATACCAAGGACAAAACGTGTTAAGCGTTTTGTCCTTGGTTTCCGGGGCGAATGGATTCTAAAAATGCGTCGAATACCCAAATAGCGTATCTTTAGGTTATAGCCTTCCCCCTGTCGAGGGGCGGCTAACTGATGACTGCCTTCAAAACAGGACACAAGTGCGCGAACAAGAAGCAAAAGCGCATTTTTCGACTCTCTTTCCGGATACCAATATCCTTAACCATGGGGTTTCTCTTAATTGTGCCTAGCACCTCAGTAGGAATCTAAACATGAACGGTTACTTGCTACTTGGAGAACCAGTCTCTGGTTCAAGTAGCCCTGCTTACAGAGGCACTTATCGCCCAACGCCTACCTACATTAATGAGTTACCTGTAGAGTCTCCTATCAATCAACTCTGGATGCAAGAAACAGAATTAATGATTGGCGATGGCTTCACCAATTTAAATGAAGCCAAGAGGGTACAAGCAATCTATGCAGAATCTGGCTACTATTTTGACCTTGTCATAATAGGGGCAAGGGAATGGGATGCTTCTCCTGAAGATGATTTCCAGTTCATAGGCTACGACATTTCTCATATCAGTGGCTATTCGCTTCTTTCATGGGATCTGATTTTTGACAAGCCCGCTCTAGAGTTTTTCCACCAACGTGACGCACCATCTTATCAGCCCTTGTTGTTGCTAATTCAGCAATATTTTCACCCCCAGCTGAATGACTACTGCCTTTTTCACACCGTTCATGTCGCAGACTTTTTTCTTGATGTGACACAAGCTCTAACGAAGGGTTTCGGGGCTGTCTGGGAGTCTGTGGAGTACGGAGGGTTTTCCGTTGTAAAGTTATATATGGTGCGGAGCCGTGATACTATGCACAACAGAGTATAGATGTGCTTCTGAACTTCCAAAGACCCTGCGAAGTCCGGTAGCAACTGGTTCGCCTACTGCGGCAATAGCCCGATAGCGTTCTCCGACCCAAGCGGTCTCATGGCGATAAGCGACGACTACGGGATAGTGAAGGGGGGCTGTTCCTAAGGCGGTGACGGAGGGCATGGTCACTTCGGGCGCTTGATAGGAGGGTTCCGTAGGCGGCATTGCGGGCGGTCTTAGGGGCGGCGCTCTGGGCGCTTCTCAGGCGACTGCCTCAAAAGGAGTTACTGTGCGAGTGAACTCGCTTCGCGGGTAGCGGCGCTGAGTTGTTACGCACAATGGTAACTGTGTTGACAAATTGAGAGAGACAGAGCCGAAAGCATTGGCGCTGTAGAACGAAGTCGGAGTGGTTATGGCGTCAATTAAAACGTTTGCAGGAGTCGCCCACGATATCGCCCATCATTCACAAAGCTCTTTGAGCTGGTTGCATCCGCATCTAGGGCAGGCTTGTCGTCTGGCTGGCGTGAATACAGCAGTGATTGACCTTTTGAGCCAACAGCCATATCCCGCTTCTCTGCCAAAATTAAAGCCGCTGGAGCTTGCGCTATCCAGCTTGCAGGCGAGGTTCTGGGAGATCGTAGAACTCAAGCGGTTATCGCGGGATTGTATTGCCTACGCCCAACTCAAATTTTTCTTTCCACCAAACTATGACGATTATTCTTGTTCTGTTAGCGCAACAATCACGACTTCTCATGGGAATGTCTTCACTCGCAAGGTAGATATATCGTGGTAGATTTCGTAGCGTATAGTGAGCAACGGCAGAAATCGCATACAGATTAAGGATAGCGTACTTATGGAGTTCTGCATAACGGTTTTAGTAGAATCATTGGATAGTAGCAGGTTCAGACAACCCAGCGCTTATGAAACGGCATGGGGCGTTGCGGTTCGAGCCGAGGAAGAGGGCAAACTGTTCTGGAAAAACGATATTTGGGTTGTGTCTAGCCCTATTCAGGGTTTTCTAATCGATATTTTGCCCCCGCGATTTCAGGAATTAAACTGGATATGCCTTTGTGTTGGAAAAGGGAAAAGCGGGTACATAACCAAACTTAACGAATATCCGCAATCACTCGTCTCGTTGATAAATACTTTGCTCTCCAATCAAGCAAGGTGGGCGGTATTTTTTTGCAGAGACTGCGACCATATCGAAAATACATATGAGGTTGCCGCCCATGACCTTTTGGATATCGTCGCACAGGCATTTGATTACAGAAGCGAACCTGCAAAAGGGTTTTGTGCGTATCCCCCGATAACAACGGGAACTGCACTGTAGCCACTCAGGGAGGACTGACGACCTCCCTCGCTTACGACTACGAGAACCGCGTCACGCAACTGACCTACTCCTCTTCCTATCTTCTAGTTTGTAACAAAGAAGGCGCTTCCTCGTACTCTCTCCTTAGTGCGTTCACGATAGAAGGAGAAACGCTCTCCCGAATCGAAGTAGACCCTGTATTCAGCGCGCCGCGGGTATAATCTACCCTGTTAAGAAACGTTGTGGTTTCAGTCCCAAATTGAGAAGTCATATTCTCATTCTCAAAGATGAGGGCTTTACGCGATTTTGATGGGACAAGTACACCGACAAAGGTAGGCATAAATAGAAGTTTCGGGTAGTAAAAAATTAACCAAGGAACATCGCCATGAGCATCCACGATCTTCCTAGCTCAGACTGCACAACTGCTTTGCAGTGTTTAAGGTTCTTCCTTGAAACTTCTTGTTTCGAGGAAATAGAATTTGTTACTCGTCTCGGAGTAAGTCGGTCGGCGCTAGCATCTATCGTTGATGAATGGACTGAAATCGAGGACAAAAGCAGTTCGTGTGTTGGCTATTTGGCACTAAATAACTGCTTCAATGAGATATGCTATGGGGTAAGCCTCTCAAAAGAGGAGTGGGCGAAGTGGTTTTTTTCTGTTTCCAGAGAGACGGTGTGTGAAACATACAATCGCTGGCTTTTGTCAAACCGCGAACACAAGTGAGCCACTAGAGGGTACTAGGCTCATACGGGAGAAAATTGCCAAGGGGCTAGGCAGATTGGGCGGCGCTGTCGGAGATGCCGCGGGAGGGGCGGGAGGGGCGGGAGAGGGAGCCTGTAGCGCGGCGGGTCAATGCTTCGCGGCGGGAACTCTCGTGCAGATGGCGGACGGAACGACGAAGCCGATAGAGCAGGTGAAGGCGGGAGATTGGGTCGCCTCTCGCGACGCAGAGAAAACCGAAAAGTCGCACGACAAGGTGAAGAGCGGTGAGAGCGTCGGGAAGCAGGTGGCGCGTTCTTTCGTGACGGAGAAGATGCCTACGGTAAAAGTGACGTTCTCGAATGGGGAGACGATACAGTGTACGACGGGACATCCGTTCTATGTGGAGGGTAAGGGCTTCACTCCTGCGGGGCGACTTGCGATTGGGAACGCGATAGTCACCCGTGCAGGTCCGAATGTCTCAGTCAGGAAAGTTGAGCAAGCCGAAACAGCGACCGTCTACAACTTCGAGGTCGATGGAACCCATACCTACTTCGTTGGTAAAACGCAAGCGTGGGTGCATAATATCTGCTTTCCCGATAACCTCTTACAGAGCAAATTCAAACACGCGGCAGACTTCGGGATTGAAGGCAACTATAGTCCAGAAAATGCTAAGTTGTTCCAACAGGCCCTTGAAGACCATATAGCCAACGCACAACAAATAACTGGTACATACCGAGGGGCAGGGCCTGTAACCCATTACTATAACCCAGCAACGGATCTATGGGTAGGCGTTAATGGGCAGGACATTTTCATATCAGGGTGGAAATTAGGTGCAAAACAAATAGCCCACCTTCTTTCGCATGGAAATGTCCAGTAGATATTCCGAAAAATGGTGTTAAGCCACTCATCGGAGTAAGTGTGAAAGGGTTAGGGCAGTCTGATAGGGAGACTACCCTAACCCAGCAGAATGTTGAATACACACCTAATGAAAACCATTTTATTGAAAGTGTTATAAACTGATGATAAATGAAGATACGTTCCTTAATTTGATAAATCTATTTATAGAGCGACCAATGGACGTAGAATCTTTTTGCGACCAATTCACTAAAATATGGATGCAGTACCGCGACTCCATGCTTGCAAAACGATTTACTTGGACAGAACGCTACGACTTAGAACTCCAGCAAATGTTGGAACATGGAGAAATTACCAAAGAGGAATTTGGCGTAAAGTGGCTTGAGTTATGGGGATATGCGAACACTTTGCCCCTAATCAATATGATAGATGTCATACATTCATCGTGCGATGCTTTTAATTATGTACCAGAGTCCGAATGGGAGATAGACGAGAATCAGCTACGCCTTGAAGTTGCGAACGCGATAGCCGTCTATAAATCGACGAACAATAAACAGGAATAGCAATCTCCCTACATCTACGACAACAACGGAAACTGCACCGCAGTCACGCAGGGGGGGCTAACCACCTCTCTCGCCTACGACTACGAGAACCGCGTCACGCAACTGACCTACTCGAACAGCAGTACCAATACGTTTACCTACAACGCGGCGAACCTGCGTCTCAAAAAGGTAGACAGTAGCGGAACGCAGAACTATGTTACCGACGGCGTTACACCCGCCAGTCCCGTGCTACAAGACAGTTCCGCTACGTATACGCCCGGTATAAGCGAACGACGGGGCGGCGCGTCGAAATACCAACACGGCGACCTCACCGGAAATAGCCGCGCTCTCAGCAGTAGCAGTCAAGCGGTGACGGACAGTTGGGTCTACGACGGTTTCGGGATGGTTGCGAGCAGGACGGGAACGACGGCTACCCCGTTTGGATACGGGGGCGGAGCGCAGTACCAGTCCGACGCTCAGAGCGGATTGGCGCTACTCGGCAACAGGTACTACGACTCCTCAGTGGGACGGTTCATCTCCAAAGACCCCGCCAAATCGGGGAGCAACTGGTTCGCCTACTGCGGCAATAACCCGATAGCGTTCTCCGACCCAAGCGGTCTCGCTTACGCTTGGTACGACGGCGAGGGCGGGAGTGTCGGCGGAAGTGTCAGCGCAGGGGGCGGTTCGGATGGCGGCGACGGCGGTCATCGTCACTGGGGACGGTTTATAGGCGGTCTTGTAGGCGGCATTGCGGGCGGGATGATGGGCGGTCCTCTCGGCGCGGCTCTTGGGGGAGGATTGGGCAGTTTTATGGGTAGCCTCATGGATGGCGACGATGGCATGACCGCCGCTCACAACGGGGCTGTCGATGGGGTTGTCGGCTTAGTCGGGGGGATAGCGATAGGCAAGGCGGCGGGACTGATAGGCAAGGCGCTAGGCAGATTGGGCGGCGCGGTCGGAGATGCCGCGGGAGGGGCGGGAGAAGCCGCAGGGGCAGGAAAATCTTTCTACCGCGTCGCAGAACCTGCAGAAATGGAAAGTATTGTAGCGCATAATGCGATCCTCCCCTCCCCTAATGGCTCAGAAGTGAAATATTTCTGGGGTTCGCTTGAGGAGGCGGAGCAGTACGCTAACTTGATTAAATCAAGAGGATGGTGCGAGAACCCGTCAATTATTGGGACTCAAGGTCCCGGACACCTATTTGACGGTCCACGTATGATGGATGGTATTTCTGGAGGATATACCCTACCGATAGAACACCTTCCTCGCCTGTCTCCCCCTATCATCATAAATTAGCAGGGTAGCAGAAATCTCATTGTGGGATGGTATTAAATATCATCCCACAATATTTCCCATAGAGAGACTAGCAAACTATGTACAATAATCGCTTCATTGTCGGTATTCCTGAAGAGAGAAGAGCGTGGTTACGGATTATTGGTACACAAAACTTAGAGGTCATTAGCCCACTTCACCGCGGAGAATATCTTGCTTGTATCGCCAATCTTGATATTGAGATACTAACAACCTCCTTGTGTGCAATGTCCTTTGGTATTACCATCCAAGAAGATAGTGCAGAAATTCACGCTGTTCAGGATACCCGTTGTGCGCCATTAGTAGTAGTTCCTCCACTTGACAGACCTACTGGAGATTTGCAGTTCGTGAAGGAGGGAGATTCCACAACAATTATACAGGAGTCAGCAAACTACGCGATTGCAAAACACAAATGGTCCCGTGTTTTCGATGCTCTGAGGCTATGGATATCCGATAATAACTCCGAATATCGCATCGGCTTCAACTGCAATTGGGTCGATTTCCGTCCTCAAAATGAAACTGAAGAGATGGCAGTGGTACTTGCTTTTCTTGAAGTATTCTCTCAGTATAAAGATTTGTTTTTGTAGCACCCACGAGTCCAACGGAAACTGCACTTCGGTCACTCAAGTGGGACAGACAACCTCGACTCCTCCATAGGCAGATTCCTCTCAAGAGACCCTGCGAAGTCGGGCGACAACTGGTACGCCTATGGCAACAACAACCCCGTCGTCAACTCCGCCCCGCTTGGGCTGTGGATTATGGGAGAAGACCCCTGGGATAGAGGCGGAGGGGGAAGTGGCGGCGGTCATCGTCACTGGGGACGGTTTATAGGCGGTCTTGTAGGCGGCATTGCTGGCGGGATGATGGGCGGTCCTCTCGGCGCGGCTCTTGGGGGAGGATTGGGCAGTTTTATGGGTAGCCTCATGGATGGGGACGATGGCATGACCGCCGCTCACAACGGGGCTGTCGATGGGGTTGTCGGCTTAGTCGGGGGGATAGCGATAGGCAAGGCGGCGGGACTGATAGGCAAGGCGCTAGGCAGATTGGGCGGCGCTGTCGGAGATGCCGCGGGAGGGGCGGGAGAGGGAGCCTGTAGCGCGGCGGGTCAATGCTTCGCGGCGGGTACTCTCGTGCAGATGGCGGACGGAACGACGAAGCCGATAGAGCAAGTCAAAGCGGGTGATTGGGTAGCCTCTCGCGACGCAGAGAAAACCGAAAAGTCGCACGACAAGGTGAAGAGCGGTGAGAACGTCGGGAAGCAGGTGGCGCGTTCGTTTGTCACCGAGAAGATGCCTACCGTGAAGGTGACATTCTCGAATGGCGAGACGCTACAGTGTACGACAGGACATCCGTTCTATGTTGAGGGGAAGGGCTTCACTCCTGCGGATAGACTAGCGATTGGGAACGCCATTGTTACCAGAGCGGGACCAAACGTCAAAGTGCGGAAGGTTGAGAAGACGGGGATAACGACTGTCTACAACTTCGAGGTGGGGGGAACACATACCTACTTCGTTGGCAAAACGCAAGCGTGGGTGCATAATGACTGTACAGACATTGCCAAAAGCTTGCTCCCTAAAGTGCCGGGGGAGTTTCCTGATGCGGTGATATTCAGACTAGAACCCAGTCCCCAACTAGGCGGATACGTCGCAGACGCAAATGGAGTTGGTAATTTGCGAATGGGGAAACCACTATCGGACTGTTATTACCATGATGTGGTTCATTCGCCCTCTAAAAACGTGGTTTGGGACCCGATGACAAGCGGTGGAAGCACCGCGCCCATTCCTTATAACGAGTGGTTGTCGCGGTGGCAATACGGAAAAGATGGTCTCATCTTTGGTCCAAAGTAAAATACGATTTCGTTTATGGAGAGTGATGTCACTCTCCATAAACGAATTGAACGCGCTATTAGGAACAAAAAAATGCTAGAAGATAGCCAGACTCCAACGCAGACTTCTGTGAAAGACCTTCTTGATACGTTTCGGTATAAGGAGGGACAAGAACACGACCTGCTCTACTATATGGTGGGCTTTACCCACTATAAAGAAACAAGCGTGTTGTTAAAAGATTACGGCATCGCTATAGATACAGACGGAATTGTATACAATCCGTTAGAGAAAGCGCTCTACACTAAGATACTCGTGAGCGATCCTGACTGGAGTACATCTAAGCAGATAAAAATTTACCTCACTGAACAGGGGCACTCCCTACGCCAGAACTATGTCAAACTGTGGAACCGCACACTTGCCCAATACCTAGATAGATACCAACCTTTGAATACTCAAGAATCATTCTTGGAGTACAACAAGAATCTACAGGAAAACTATGAGATGAGCCTAGAAGAAGAGGTGCAACTCTACCAGAAGCATCAAGGAGACTTTGATATATTCTACTGCTTTGCATACCCTTCCGCCTACAATATCGCCATTAACATAGAGCGGCTCTTAAACCATGTTCGATTTGTTCTTTGCGCTCCTACTCCGGATAAGATGCCGAATGTTTCCCTGCATCGTCTCATGTATTACTACACTAACCCGCGTTATAGTTTTCAAAAGCCTCTTTGGATACTGCTAAGAAATAGTTTGACCGATTCTGCCAAACAGTCTATCGAAAATGCTGGCATGAGTTGCTACATTGTTGAAGCCCAAACACCAGAGAATATTTTACGAGACGTAGTAGCAATAGTGAATCAGGACTTATCTCAAAGGTTCAGCATATTACCCACTGGCTTATAACCCTGACCGCAACCTACAACGGGAACGAAACCGTCATCTCCGCCTCAGCAAAACGCTTGGCGGCGCTACCGATACGTACACCTACGACGCAGGAGACAGACTCCTCACGGCGGGTAGCAAATCCTATACCTACGATGCCAACGGAAACTGCACGGCGGTCACTCAAGGGGGATTGACCACCTCTCTCGCTTACGACTACGAGAACTGCGTTACGCAACCCGCCTACTCCTCTTCCGATTTCTCCTCGTTTGTAACAAAAAAGCGCTTCCTCGTATTCTCTCCTTACCGCATTCACGATAGAAGGAGAAACGCTCTCCCGAATCGAAGTAGACCCTGTATTCAGCGCGTCGCGGGTATAATCTACCCTGTCAGGCAAAACTAATCCGAATCGCTGGAGATAAACCAGACGCTATGAGCGAAAATCCCGTTCTCAAAGACGCTACCCGCGCGCGTTCCATCCTCGCCACCGACTGTGGTAGCACCACCACCAAAGCCATACTCATCGAGCGACAGCCCGATGGAGAGTACCGCCTCGTGGCGCGTGGCGAAGCCCCCACAACTGTGGAAGCCCCCTTCGATGATGTGACAGTCGGTGTAGTCAACGCCGTCCGTGAAATCGAAGAACTCAGCGGCAAGAGACTTATAGGCGATGACGGCAAGCCCCTGACTCCCGCGCAAAACGACAAAAACGGGGTAGACCTCTACCTCTCCACGTCTAGCGCAGGCGGCGGCTTGCAGATGACCGTTTCGGGGGTCGTGATGAAAATGAGCGCCGAGAGCGCCCAACGCGCCGCGCTAGGGGCGGGCGCTATCATCATAGACGTTATCGCTGTAGACGACAACCGCAAAGAGTATGAGCGTGTAGAGCGCCTCCGCCAACTACGCCCCGACATGATTCTGATGTCCGGCGGAACGGATGGCGGAACTGTATCGCACTTAGTCGAAATGTCGGAGATGCTCGTCTCCGCAGACCCGCGCCCCCGCTTAGGCATAGGGCTGAAACTTCCTATTATCTATGCGGGCAACAAAAACGCCTACGCTCAGGTAGAAGAGCTACTCGGCGAAAAGGTCGCGCTCCGGCAGGTGGAGAATCTTCGCCCCGCGATGGACAGAGAGAACCTGCTACCCGCTCGCGAAGCCATTCACGACCTCTTCCTCGAACACGTCATGCAGCAGGCTCCCGGCTATGGCAAGCTGACGACATGGACGAGCGCGGACATTATGTCCACCCCGAACGCCGTCGGTAAAATTATGGAAGCGATTGCCGAACAGAGAAAAATCAATGTGCTAGGCGTAGACATTGGGGGCGCGACAACCGATGTTTTCTCCGTGTTCAAGGGGATATTCAATCGCACCGTCTCCGCCAACCTCGGTATGTCCTACTCCATCTGCAATGTACTCACCGAAGCGAAGGTCGAAAACATCAAGCGCTGGCTCCCCTTCCCCATTGAAGACGCAGACCTCCGCAACCAACTCCGCAACAAGATGATTCGCCCTACCACCATCCCGCAAAGGCTTATGGATTTGCAGGTTGAGCAGGCGGTGTGCCGAGAGGCGTTGCGCCTCGCCTTCGACCACCACAAGTCGCTGGCGCGAGGCTTAACGGGAGTCGCCACCGAAAAAAACATCGGCAATATCTTCGACACGGCGGGAACGGGCAAAACCCTCGTAGACCTAATGGCGCTAGACATGATAGTCGGCTCTGGCGGCGTACTCTCCCACGCGCCCCGCCGCGAACAGTCCGCGCTGATGATGATGGACGCTTATCAGCCGGAGGGCGTAACCCTTCTGACCGTAGACTCTATCTTTATGATGCCCCAACTCGGCGTTCTCTCCGTAGTCCATCCCGCCGCTGCAACGCAGGTCTTCGAGCGCGACTGCCTCATCTATCTCGGAACCTGTATCGCCCCCGTAGGAGTGGCGAAAGAGGGCGAACCGTGCGTCAGCGTGACGTTTCAGGGGAAGACGGAGAGCGTGCCTTTCGGCGCGATAAAGGTCTATCCGCTCGGCTTCAAGAACGGGAAAGATGGAGACCCTGAGAGCGCGGAGATAACGGTTACGCCCGCCCGCAACTTTGATGTGGGCGCAGGCAAGGGGCAGGAGATAAAACAGCGAGTGCAGGGCGGAGTATGCGGCGTTATCATTGATGCGCGCGGTCGCCCTCTCCAGCTACCCTCCGACGATGCAACGCGGGTGAGCAAACTCGCCCAGTGGCTCCGCGCTATGAATATCCCCACCGTAGAATAGGAGCGACAGTCCGCCCCACGATGAGACAGGAAACATTCAAACTACTGCGTTGCCCCAACAACTGCGGCGACGCGCTACAGATGGAGACGCTCGAAGCGAAAGACGGGCGCATCCTTAGAGGATTCATCCACTGCGGAGGGTGCGCTTCGCGCTTTCCCATAGAGGAGGGTATCCTCCGCATGATGCCCAAACACCTCCACGTCCAGCAGGTTACGCCGGAACACGATGAGGCGACGCGCAGACAAAAGATAGAGATGGCGGCGCGAGACAACGAAGCCGACGACTACGACAAGATGAAAAATCTGCGTCTTTTTGGGAAAATAGAGATTCCGTACACTCTCAAGCAAATGAAACTGCGCCCAAACCACGTATTACTGGAAGCAGGTTGTGGAACAGGGCGTATGACTCGCGTTTTCGCCCCCAAATGCAAGAGCATGATTGCCGTTGACTTCTCTGTCGAGTCGCTCAAGAGGTGTCAGCGCAAACTAGAGCGAGACGGTATTAAAAACGTAGACTTGATTCAGGCGGACAACTGCGCTATGCCTCTCCTTAGCGATATTTTCGACGCGGAGGTGTCGTGCGGGGTTCTGGAACATATCCCCACCCCCGCGGGACGCGCTATGATGGTCTCAGAGATGGCGCGAACCTCTAAGCCCAAAGCGACGGTGATTATCTCCGCCTATAAGCACTCGCTCTATACGCGCCTCTTTGACCGCAAGGAGGGGGAGCATCCCACAGGCATCTACTATTTTCGCTTCCACAAGACGGAACTCCACAAACTGCTCTCGGAACATCTTGATGTGGATGGGGTGTCGGGCGTGTTGATGTACTACTTCACCGCTCGTTGCAAGCGCCGCCCCGGAAGGAACCTTTAATGAGCGAGACTCCCGTCGAACCGTCGCCCGTTCGCCCTACCAAAAAAGCGACGCTACGGCTAGACCAACGCATTCTTACGCGCATGAGCTACACATTCGTAACGCTATTCATTCTTGTCCTCATACCTACAGGATACAAGGTCTATCTCAACTTTAAGTCGCAACGCGATTTAACCATCGGCAAGACCAACCTGCTGAATATCTACAAAGCCCTCGCGACCTACGCGCAGGACTGGGACGGGCGCTTGCCTCCAGCAGATAGATGGACAGAACTGGTAGCAGGGTATCTTCATGCCCCCCCCAATACCCCCGGCGGCGCGATGTCTTATACCAAAGGACCTGGCGATGGCGAAGAGGTAGGCTACGTGTATAACGACTTAGCCGCGGGGTACAACCTTGAGCCTACGCCCAAAGACGACCGCCAAAAGAACATAGCGCCGGGTGAACTGGTGATATTGATTGAGAAGGCGGGCGCGAAGATGAACGAACACTCTGTTATTCCACCGCAAAAAGGAATGGGAATCGAAAAACTCGGTAAACTACTAGACTTCCCCCACTTCTCTAGCGATAAAGAGAAAGCCACGTCACTGGTGGTACTGGCGAACGGGCGAATAGAGCAACGCACACGGCAGGACTTTCAACACTAACCTAACCCCCGTCCCCTTCCCGCCTTACCGTAGTGTTTCGGGACAGGGGGTTGCAAAGGTCAAAACGCCACTATGACGTTCACGCCCGCACATAACCTCGCCTAACCTACGATTTTTGCAAGAGGAGAGTTATCTTTGGGAACCGCATACACACCCGGATTGAGAGTAAGCGCCCGCACGACAATAGAGAAATCGCGTCGCCTGCCACTGAAGGGCGATGTCCTCGTAAAAGAGGGAGATAGGGTGTCGGCGAAAACGGTGGTCGCTCGCACCGAGATCCCTGGCATCATGCAGACGGTGAAACTCGCAGAGAAGCTAGGAGTCGAACCCGCCGATGTTCAGGCTCTGCTCAAGGTGAAAGCCGGAGATAGAGTCTCTAAAAACGATATTCTCGCGGAGACAAAGGGGCTATTCGGGCGCTTCTTCCGCTCTGAAATTCGTTGCCCTGTCACCGGAACCATCGAACTCATCTCGCAGACCACCGGACACATCGGAATTCGGCAAGCCCCCAACCCTATTGAGAAAGACGCTTATGTGGAGGGCGTTGTCTCGAAGGTAATGCCGGGCGAAGGCGTGGTCGTCTCCTGTGAAGGCGCATTAGTGCAGGGTATCTTCGGAGTGGGCGGAGAGCGACAGGCGGAGCTTGTCACTATTACAAATAGTCCCTCTGATGCGATAACCGAAGCCAACATCAAACCAGAACACAGCGGTAAAATTGTCGTTGGCGGCTCGAATATATCCGCCGCCGCGCTTCGCAAGGCGCAAGAGTGCGGCGTTGTGGGGATTGTGGTCGGGGGAATTGTGGATAGAGATTTGATGGACTATCTCGCGGAGGCTCTAGACTCCCCAGGTTACGACATCGGGGTCGCGATTACAGGGCATGAGCCTATCCCCTTTACCCTCATTGTGACGGAGGGCTTTGGCACAATAAGCATGGCGGAGCGCACCTTTCAACTGCTGAAATCGTTGCAGGGGCAGATTGCCTCAATTAACGGAGCCACGCAGATTCGCGCAGGGGTTATTCGCCCCGAAGTGATTGTCCCTCTAAAAAATGCCGTCGCTCTTCAAATATCTTCTGTCGAGAGCGGGCTTCTGGACAAAGGAACGCCCATCCGCGTGATTCGTGAACCTTACTTTGGGATACTCGGCACAGTGACAGGACTACCCTCCGAATTAACGCAAGTCGAATCCGAAACATGGGTGCGCGTCCTGAACGCCAAACTCGCGGACGGGCGCGATGTGACCGTGCCTCGCGCCAACGTGGAGATAATCGAGACGAATTGATTGGTCTCCGCTTCGCGACTCTGCGGGACGGGAGATTCAGGCTCATATTAGGTAAGAGTTCGAATCTTCACATAACCTCACCCAACCTCTCCTTCGCAAAGGAGAGGAGCCTTTGTAGTATGAGATTGGGAAGTTTGGGGTGTTTCGCGGCTCATTCCCAAAAGAGTGAACTCTTACGATATTAGTAGTCCCTCCCCTATACATGGGAGGGACTTTCTGGTGTTGACTATCATCTCAGAGGAGCCTCTAAAGAGGATTTTTAGGCTTGTACGGCGAAACTATTGCCAACATTTTGAGGGGAGTCCGATACGTGCATCCGCTAGAAACACTTGCAACTACCTATTTAACGGAGATTAGACAACAACGGGCGTTGTCCAACTCTACAGAAGAGATGTCTTATCGGGACTATCTCGGCAAGTTCCTACGCGGCGTGGCGCAAGTATTGGGCAAGCCTACTCAGTTTACGGGAGAGGCGAAGAAAATACCGTTCGGGCGACCCGATTATGAGGTAACGGACGGCATTCGCGTGATAGGCTATGTGGAAGCGGAGGCGCTACAAGCCTCCTTACGAAACCTGAAAGGGAGCGCGAAGCGCCAGAACGACCGTTTCCGCGATAACCTGCACAACTTTCTTTTGACGAACCACTTGGAGTTTCGCCTGTTTGTCGCAGGGGAAGAGGTAGCCGTCGCAAAACTGCCTACGCCCTCTGAAACGGGCAAAATTGCAGTCTCGGAAGCGGCGCTAGCGGAGATGACCTCTCTCTTTGAGAGATTCCTTTCCGAAACCACCCCCGTCGCTCGAACCTCCGAAGATATTGCGAAGCAGTTGGCGCATAGAGCGCGGTTTTTGCGCGTAGCGGCGGAGGAGATGCTCTCTCACTCAGATTCTCTCCTTCACCCCTACCTCAACCTCTATCGGCAGACACTCTTTGATTCCATCGAAACGGATAAGTTTGCGGATGTCTACGCGCAGACCTTTACGTATGGACTCTTTTTGGCATGGCTCAACTTTACAGGCATGATTTTTGATAGAGACACCGCCCTCCATGCCATTCCTAAAGCCGTTCCCGCTATCCAAACCCTCATGCAGTTTAGCGAGTTGGGGGCGTTACCGGAAGAGTTCAACTGGGTTGTAGACGGTATCTGCTCCGACCTTGAAGCCTCCGATAAAGAGTCCGCAACGAAGCACGGCGCAGGAATCTCCGACCCCCTCATCCACTTTTACGAGACCTTCCTCGCCGCCTACGACCCGCAACTTAGAAAACAGGCGGGGGTCTACTATACGCCCGACCCCGTTGTAGACTTCATTGTACGCGCCGTAGACGCTATTTTGCGGCGTGATTTCAGCAAACCCGAAGGATTGGCGGATACAAGCGTTCAGATACTCGACCCCGCAACCGGAACCGCGACTTTTCTCGCACGCGCCTATAGGCAGGTTCATCAAACTCTTGTTGAAAACGGCGATGCAGGGCTATGGCAAGATAGGGCGCGAGACCATGTCGCCAAGCGATTTTACGCTTTTGAGCGCCTTCCCGCCGCCTACACGCTCGCGCATATCAACCTGCGCCAACAGTTGGCGGATTTAGGGGTTCACCTACCGAAAAACGTCCGCCTTCCCGTCTATCTTGCGGATACCATGATGAACAAAACACCTGAGCAGATTAACCTGCCGGGCGCGGATGTGTTGAGCAGAGAGATACGGGAGGCGAGCAAAATACGCGACCAAGAGAAAATCCTTGTCGTGTTGGGCAACCCGCCCTATGCTGGTAAATCCGATAATCCTTCAAGACAACTAAATGGGGAACTAACTTTCATTGGAAAGTTGATTGAGGATTATAAGAAGGTGGGCAATGTACGTATAACGGATAGGGGAGGGTTGAAGTGGCTTCAAAACGACTATGTAAAGTTTATTAGATTTGCACAGTGGCGTATTGAACGAAGTGGCGCAGGTATTGTTGCGTTCATAACGGATAATAGTTACCTTTCTGGGCAAATACACCGGGGCATGAGATTTCAACTGGCTAAAACCTTCGACCAAATATACATTTATAATTTGCACGGCAATAGCGAAATCAAAAAACAGAGTCAAGATGGAACAAAAGATGAAAACGTATTTGATATACGGGAGGGAGTCGCTATCACCTTGTTTGTCAAGTGTGATAATGGGAGTGAAAACGCCCTTGCTGATACATATTATGTAGACATTTATGGCGCGAGAGAAGACAAGTATAATTTTCTCCGAAGCGCTTCCTATGATAATGTTAGTTATCAAAAGTTGGATTTGACTCCTCCTCTGTACGCATTTGTACCTTCCACTCAAGATGTAGTACAAATTGGGCAAACGCTAATGGCAACTGTGTACAGTAGTTATCATCAAGATTATTGGAGTCTTGACCGTATCTTTAATGTGAATGGAGAACCTGCCCCTGGTATCATAACAACACACGATAAATTTGCTATTTCTTGGACACAAGAGGAAGCTATTGCGAAAGTGGAGCAGTTATTAGGCACTCAAACAGAAGAAGAGGCTCGAAACCTATTTCAGTTGTGTTCGCAAAATCAATGGCAGTATCTGCGTGCAAAGAGAGTTCTTCAGGCGAATACATGGCGCGATTCGCTCGTACCTATTGCTTTCAAGCCGTTTGATAAACGCTGGACTATTTTCAACAATCAGGTGGCGGTGCATCTTCGAGAGCGTGTGATGCGTCATATGATACCGGGCAATAATGTGGGGTTAGTTACGACCAAAACAACAAAAGAAGATTGGGTTTGTTGGGTATCTGATGTTGCTATTAGGCACAAGGCGCTAGCGACATATGACATCAACTATCTATTTCCGCTTTACCTCAACCCAGAGGATGGTCTCTACATACAGGGTGAACATCAATTAACTAACATAAGCGCGGTGTTCATAACGGAGGTCGCAAACAGTATTGGATACGAACCGCCCTCTAGTGAACTCTTTAGTTATATCTATGCGATTTTACAATCCCCAACCTATAAGCGCCTTTTTTCTGGATACTTAAAGGAGAACTTCCCTAAAATCCCCTTGCCATCCGACGCAGATACGTTCCGCGAACTTGCGGATTTAGGACAGAAGTTAGTCGCCCTCCATCTTTTGGAAGCCCCCGAACTTAGGCGGCACGGTATTGCGTATCCTATAGGAGGAGACCATCTTGTAAAGAAGATGCGCCTCGCCCAACGTTATCTGCCTCCAACGCCAAACGTTCACGCGGGGCGCGTCCTACTGAACGACAACGAGTATTTCGACAATGTGCCGCTTGAGGCGTGGGAGTTTGGAGTATCGGGGTATCAGCCCGCCTTTAAGTGGCTGGACGACCGCGTTGGGCGTTCTCTTACGGAAGAGGATATTAACCACTATCGGATGATGATAGCCTCTATGCGAGAGACTGCGGCTCTTCTCCCTTCTGTAGACGAAGCCTTCAAAAAAGCGCTGAAACTGGACAAACTCTAAATGCCCCTTATCGATTCCTACAACAGAACCATAGACTATCTGCGCGTCAGCGTGACGGACAGGTGCAACTTTCGGTGCGTCTACTGTATGCCAGAGGAGGGCGCGCCTGTCGCCCCTCGCGACGAAATTCTGACGTATGAGGAGTTGGAACGCCTGATTCGGATAGCGATAGAGTTAGGTATGACCAAAATCCGCCTCACGGGGGGCGAACCGCTCATCCGCAAAGATATACTGACCCTTGTGCAGAAAATTGGCGCGATACCCGGTCTGCAAGACCTCTCCATCACCACCAATGGCTACCTGCTCTCCCGCTACGCCTCCGATTTCGCAAAAGCGGGCATGAACCGCGTTAATGTCAGCCTAGATACGCTTCACCCAGACCGCTTCACGCGCATAGCCCGACGCGGGAACCTTGACGAAGTGCTTGCGGGTATCTACGCGGCGCAGGAGGCGGGACTTACCCCCGTCAAAATAAACTGTGTGGCGATGCGCGGCTGGAACGACGACGAAGTGGTGGAGTTTGCGAAGTGGACTCTGGAGCAGCCTTTCGATGTGCGCTTCATTGAGCTTATGCCCATCAACTGGTCGAAGGGCGACGACAGCATGAACTCCTACTACGCCCTCTCCGCGCCGCAGGGCTATCAGCCGAACCAGAAAATCCAACTCTATGCCGATACAGACGCAAAGAGTTTTCACTCCGCGTTTCGCATGAAGGATACGAACCTACAGGCGGGACAACTGGACGCGAGGGAGTTGCGCCGCGCCTTCATCTCCGCGCAGGAGATACGCAAACGAATAGAGGCGCTCTTAGGGGCTATGGAGCCTGCCGAAGTCGTTACGAACGGTCCCGCACAGTCCTTTCGTCTACCCGGCGCGTTGGGGACGGTGGGCTTTATTAGCCAGATAACGAACGATATGTGCGTCAACTGCAACCGCCTTCGCCTCACCGCCGACGGCTACCTGCGCCCCTGCCTTATGGCGGATGGCGAGGTGGACTTGCGTTCGCTTCTGCGCTCTGGGGCATCGGACGACGAGATAGCGGAGAGGTTCCGCGTAACGGTGTATCATAAACCGAAAGAGCATCGCCTTGAGGACGGGCAAGCCCCCGTCGGAAGAAATATGAGTCAGTTGGGAGGATAGACTTTGCGAAGAGTGCGTTTCGAGGCGGGGAAGGTCTCCGAACTCAAGCCCGATGTGGGCAAAATAGCGCGGCTAGGCGAAGATGGGGGCGAGTGTCTCCTCGTGCTTCATCAGGGGAAGGTTCATGCGGTGGGAAGCCTCTGCCCTCACCAGAACGCGCCCCTACACGGCGCTCCCGCCTACAATGGCGAAGTGACCTGTATGCGCCACTACTACTGCTTTAGCCTCAAGAGCGGCGACTGTCTGACAGCGCGGGGCTACGGCATTCCCGTCTACGAGGTGACGGTGGAGGACGACACGATTTTTGTTTCGGATTGGGAGTATGACGAGTAACTATACTGCGAACGGCGGCAAATTGCGTATTTTGCAAAGGTTGCGCCTGATGGCGGAAAGTCGAACGATTTCTTACCACAACGAGACTTATGGAAGAGGTCATAAGAGAGAGGGCGCATTATGAATTTGGAAGGTAAGCGCATACTACTGGGGGTGAGCGGGAGTATCGCCGCCTACAAGTCCGCCGACATCGCCAGTCAATTAGGCAAATCGGGGGCGGATGTTCACGCCGCGCTTACCGCCAACGCGGCGCAGTTTGTGGGCGTTCCCACCTTTCGCGCCCTGACTCGCAACCCCGTTCTTACCGACACTTTCGAGGAGCCCGATACCAAGCGTATCGCGCATATCGAACTCGCTCAGTCCGCCGACCTTGTGTTGGTCGCTCCCGCTACCGCGAATATCCTTGCGAAAATGGCGCACGGTATTGCCGACGATATGCTGACCACCTGCCTTCTCGCCACTCCCCAATCCACTCCCCTGCTCGTCGCTCCCGCCATGAATACGCAGATGTGGCTACACCCCGCCACCTCGGAGAACCTACGGATTTTACAGGCGCGGGGCGTACAGGTCATCCCGCCCGGCTCAGGGCTGTTGGCGTGTCAGGATGTGGGGGAGGGAAAACTCGCGGAGGTGAGCGAGATTGTCGCCGCTGTTATGGCTACGCTCGGAACCGCGCAGACTCTGGCGGGGCATCATCTACTAATAACGGCGGGCGCGACGCGAGAGCCGCTCGACCCTGTGCGCTTCCTCACGAATCGCTCTAGCGGAAAGATGGGCTACGCGCTGGCGCAGGAGGCTATTCGGCGTGGCGCAACGGTCACGCTGGTTAGCGGAATTACGAACCTGCCTCCTCCGCATAAAGCCAACCTCGTTCGCGTGGAGACGGCGGAGCAGATGCTAAAAGCCTGCCTCGAAGCGCTTCCAAGCGTGACAGGTATCATTGCGTCTGCGGCGGTAGCGGACTATCGCCCGCTACAAGTGGCTGACCACAAACTCAAGAAACGCGAGGGCGAGGAGGAGGTTGTCCTACGTCTCGCGAAGAATCCTGATGTGATTGCCGAATTGGGTAGGCGCAAGAGACCAGAACAGCGCAGTATTGGCTTCGCGGCGGAGACCCAAGACCTTCTTGCGAACGCTACGCGGAAAATCGCCGCCAAAAATCTTGATTTGATTGTGGTGAACGATGTGCTGAAAGAGGGCGCGGGCTTCGATGTGGATACGAATATCGTCACGCTTGTTTGGCGCGATGGTAAGCGGAACGCCCTTCCCAAAATGACGAAAGCCGAGGTCAGTCGCCACATTCTGGATGCCTACTCTGAATTGCCAAGATGGAGAGGTCAGTTCTAACACATAAGGAGTAGTTGGTAGAATGGAAATCCCGCGAAAACTCTGCCCAAAATGCCAAACCTCCGCCCCAATGGAAGCGGGGTTCTGCGGAGCGTGCGGTCATCAGTATCGAACCCGCTTCGCGCCCAACCAAACGTCGCCGCAAGCGAATCAGCCCCTCCCTATGGCGAAAAGCGGAGGGAATCGGCTTGCTCTTGTCGTTGTAGCCGCGCTAGTAGCGCTCGGCTCGTTCGGCGCAACGCTTTGGCTAGGAACGCGAAAGCCGGAGAAGCCTGTAGAGCGTGTCGCAAATCGTGTGCAAGCGCCCGCCCCTAACGCAATAACCGCGCAGGAAAGCCCCATCGAAACGCCTAAGAACGTCACGCTCGACCCCGTAGAGGCGGAAGCG
>CAIJLM010000455.1 GCA_903821495.1 uncultured Chthonomonas sp.
AGGAGCCGATGAGTTCGCTCAACCCCGTCTACACTATCGGGAACCAGATTTCGGAGATGATACTCCAACACAACAAAATCTCCAAAAAAGAGGCGCACAACCGCTCTATCGAGATGCTCCAAAAAGTAGGAATCCCCGCCCCGGAAATTCGCGTAAACGACTACCCTCACCAACTCTCCGGCGGTATGCGCCAACGCGCCATGATAGCGATGGCGCTCTCCTGCGACCCCAAACTGCTTATCGCAGATGAACCCACCACCGCCCTCGACGTGACCGTTCAGGCGCAGATAGTCGACCTCTTGCGCGACCTACAGCAGGAACTCGGCATGGCGATACTTATCATCAGCCACGATTTAGGGGTTATCGCCGACCTTGCGGAGGAGGTTATCGTGATGTACGCGGGGCGCGTGGTGGAGAAGGGAACCGCAGAAGAGATATTCTACTCGCCCCAACACCCCTACACGAGAGGACTGCTTAAATCCGTGCCTGTACTCGGCGACACCTCGCATAACAAACTCTACTCCATACCCGGCGCTGTGCCAAGCCCCCTCGCTATGCCGAAGGGGTGCAGTTTCCGTCCGCGTTGCTCCGAGCGCTTCGATAAGTGCATGGAACTCCCGCAACTTACCTCCCTTAGCGCGACCCACGACGTACGCTGTTGGGCGCGAGAGCAGGAGGCGATGTCGAAATGAGCGATAAACTCCTACTCGAAGTGGAGAACCTGCAAAAACACTTCCCCATCCGGCGCGGCTTCCTGCAAAAAACGGTAGGCTATGTCAAAGCGGTGGATGGGGTCAGTTTCACTCTGAATCGCGGCGAGACCCTCGGCGTGGTAGGCGAGAGCGGGTGCGGCAAGACCACCGTCGGGCGCTCCCTCCTGCGCCTTATCGAGCCGACGGGCGGCAAGGTGACGCTACACACGGAGACGGGGAAATTCAACCTTCTCGAACTGAACCAGACCGAACTGAAACGCCTCCGCCCTCGAATGCAGATGGTCTTTCAAGACCCGATGTCCTCGCTCAACTCGCGCATGACCGTCGGAGACATTATCGCGGAGCCGCTCGTTGTCAATAACATCTGCAAGGGCAAGGAGCTAAACGACAAAATCGCTTCGCTACTGGAGGCGGTGGGGCTACGCGCCAACGACACCCGCCGCTACCCCCACGCCTTTAGCGGAGGGCAACGTCAGCGTATCGGAATCGCCCGCGCTCTTGCGCTACGCCCTGATTTAATTGTCGCCGATGAACCCGTCTCCGCGCTGGATGTCTCTGTGCAGGCGCAGATTCTGAACCTTCTCCAAGACCTCAAGTCTCAGTACCAACTCTCCTATATCTTCGTAGCGCACGACCTCGGCGTAGTGGAGCATATCAGCGATAGAGTCGCGGTAATGTATCTGGGGCGGATTGTGGAGATAGGGGAGACGCGCCGCCTCTTCACCTATCCCAAACACCCCTACACTGAGGCTCTACTCTCCGCCGTTCCCGTTGCAGACCCGCGTGTTCAACATTCGCGCCAACGGATTCGACTGCAAGGCGACGTGCCAAGCCCCGCGAATCCCCCCTCTGGCTGTCACTTCCACCCCCGTTGCCGCTATGCCGCCGAGATTTGCAAGCGGGAGGTTCCCCTGCTACGCGAGGTAGCGCCGAACGTATTCGCCGCCTGTCACCTTGCGAGCGAACTAAAACTACAAGGGGTAGAACTGCTCCATACCGCCCCGCAGGAGGGAAAATAGTGAAGAAGCCCTCTCTTTTGCAGAGGTTGAAAACCTCCGCCTATCCCGCGCAACCGTCTTTCAGACGGAGGACTGCGCGTCTGAAAGACGCTCTTTTTTCACAGACGAAGGTTTTCAACCTTCGTCCGTCCCTCATCGCCCTTCTACTGATACTCGCGGGTTGTCAAGCGCCAAATCCCACCTCCCTGCCGAATCCAAAAGGCGGACTAGACGCGAAAGAGGCTCCGCAGATAACAGAACTCGTGAAAGCGGGCAAACTCCCGTCGCTAGAACAGCGTCTTCCCAAAGACCCTCTTATCATAACGCCCTACGAAGCCCCCGGCTACTATGGCGGAACGTGGCATATGATGGTGGACAACCCTGACCTCGGCATCTTCAAAATGGTGGCGGGTTACGCGCCCTTCATGCGCTGGACTTCGGACGCTATGGGACTGGAGCCCGGAACTGCAAGTAAGTGGGAGACGAGCAAAGACGGCTCTACGCTGACCATACACCTACGACAAGGAATTAAGTGGTCGGATGGAGTGGAGTTCACTTCGGAGGATGTCAAATACTGGGGAGAACTCTGCGCGGACGGTAAGCAACGCCTGACATGGCCCTTCTGGGCGCTGGTGAACGGCAAGCCCCCCACGATGGAGGCTCCCGACAAATACACCGTTGTATTCCATTTCGCGGGACCCAACTGGTATGTGCCCCTCAACATGGCGACGGGCTTCTGGTGGTGTGACGAGTACAACGAACCCAAGCACTACCTAAAGCAGTTCGACCCCAAGTACAATCCGGCGTATAAAGACTACAGCGTTTTCGACAAAAAGAACTTCACTCACTTCAACCCTGACCGCCCCACGCTCTGGCCCTGGAAACTGGAAGCGATTGAGGATGGCGGTTTTCGCATGGTCTTCAAGCGCAACCCCTACTACTATGTGGTGGACAACAAGGGGCGGCAACTCCCTTACATAGACGAGATTATCGCGAGTTACGTGCCGAATGCACAGGTGCGCGTCCTCAAAATTCTCTCTGGCGAAATAGACGCGCAGTTCCGCCTCGTGGAACCGAGAGACATCGGACTCTATATGAACGGGCGCAAGACAGGCGACTATCGTCTTATTATGTGGACGGAGGCTTCGGGGGGCGCGACTTCGCTCTTGATGAACTGGTCAGCCCCCGATTTGGGCGTTCACGAACTCCTGCGTAATGTACAGTTCCGCAAAGCCCTCTCCCTCGCGGTAGACCGCGACAAGTGCAATGAGGTGGCGTGGCGCGGGCTAGGCAAACCCCGACAGGCGACCATTAGCCGCGAAGCATGGCACTTCCAAACACCGGAGGGCAAGCGGGTCTTTAACGAGTGGGCGAAGTCCTACGCTCAGTTCGACATTAAAGAGGGAAACCGCCTGCTTGATGAGATGGGGCTGGATAAGCGCGACTCTTCGGGCTACCGCCTTCGTAAAGACGGCAAGCGAGTCGGTATCACCCTCGACTGCCCGCCTGCAAGCGTGGGAAGCGTGGAGGTAGATGAATCGCTCATCGTGCGCGACGGTTGGGAGAAGTTGGGTATAGAGGTGAACCTGCACAACTGGCCCTCCGCAGAGTACACCCTACGTCAAAAACTAGGCAAGTTCGAGGTCTCTATGCACGGCGAATCCGAAATGGATCTGTTCACCTATCCCGACTGGGTTTTCCCCACCACCGACCTCTACTGGCATGGTCAGGTGGGTAAATGGTACAAAACGGGAGGCAAGGAGGGCGAAAAGCCCGAAGGCGTTATGAAGGAGTTACTAGACATCTACGACAGCATCAAAAAAGAGAAGAGCCTTGCGGAGGCGCACAAACTGGTGCATAAAGCGGTGAGACTGCATACCGAGAAAGGGCTGTTCTCTATCGGAACCGTAGCCGACACTCCCGCCCCTATCATTGCGAAGAACAGTTTTCGCAACATCCCGTTAGACTCTCGCGTTCTGGGGGCTTGGGCTCCTGCGGGTCCCGCAACCAGTTACCCTGAGACTTTCTTCTTCGCGCCGCCCGGCTGGAAGCCCCCGACACACGCCGTCGCCGCGCCCAGTAGGAGGGGCAACTGATGCTAAACTTCATTGCGCGTCGCCTACTTTTCGCAATTCCGACGCTTATCGCTATCTCAATGCTCTCGTTCGTCATCATCCAACTGCCCCCCGGCGACTACCTCGACCAGAAAATCGCGCAGTTGGAACAGCAGTACGGCGATGCAAGTTCTATGGCGCAAGCCGACCAACTCCGCAAGCACTATGGGCTAGATAAGCCCCTGCCCGTGCGCTATATCAAGTGGGTATCGGGCTTTGTGCATGGCGATTTTGGCGAGTCGTTCCGCTACGAAAAGCCCGTGAACGAACTGATATGGGAGCGGTTGGCGTATACCCTCATGCTCTCGATAGGCTCGCTGTTCTTTACGTATATGCTGGCGATACCTATAGGAATCTACTCGGCGAGTCATAAGTACGACTGGAAGGACAACACGCTTACCTTCCTTGCCTTCTTCGGAATGTCGCTCCCCGGCTTCCTTATCGCCCTGCTCATTATCGTCGCCGTCTACAAGGTAATGGGGGTTCCGCTCTTCGGTCTCTTCTCGCCGTTCTACATGAATCAGGGCGCGTGGACGTGGGGCAAACTCATGGACTTGATAAACCACCTCTGGGTTCCCCTCCTCGTCATCTCCGTAAACGGCACGGCGGCGCTCGTGCGCGTTATGCGCGGCAACCTCCTGGACGTTCTCGGCGAACCGTTTGTCCGCACAGCGCGGGCGAAGGGCTTGAAAGAGAGCGTCGTGCTTATCAAGCACGCCTCCCGCATCGCCATAAACCCGCTTATCAGTATGCTGGGCATGAGCCTACCCGATATTCTTTCCGGCACGACCATCGTCTCCATCGTTCTGAATCTGCCGACAGTGGGACCCCTCTTGCTTCAAGCCCTGCAAGATGAGGATATGTACTTGGCGGGAACCATCATCGTCTTTATGAGTATGCTACTCATTATCGGGAACCTGCTTGCGGACATCGCGCTGGCATGGGTAGACCCAAGGATTCGCTATGAGTAAAGAACAGACAACCCCCGAATCGCCCGCGCCCCTTCTGGAAGAGGAGCAGGAGGCGGATTTAGGTCGCCTCAGTTATCGTCAACTGGTGTGGCGCAAGTTTCGTAAGAGCAGACTGGCGGTGATTGGCGGAGTTATTCTGGTTACGTTCTACACGCTCGCCATCTTCGCCGAGTTCTTCGCGCCCTACGACTATCAACACGACAACGTGCGCCTTCAGTACGTCCCGCCGCAAGGCGTTCACTTTTTCGGAGAGGATGGCTTCCACATCGTCCCCTTCCTGTACGGCTTAAAGCAGACCAAAAATCCCGAATCGGGAGAGCTGACCTATGTTGCCGACAGGAGTAAGACCTACCCTGTCCATCTCTTCCATCATGGCGACAAGTACCGATTTTTCGGGCTAATCTCCACCGATATTCACCTGATTGGCTCGGAGGGACCTTTCTATCTCATCGGGACAGATAGGATGGGGCGCGACATTATTTCGCGTATCATCTACGGCGGGCGCGTCTCGCTAACGGTGGGGCTTGTGGGGGTCTTCTTGAGTATTATTCTCGGCTCGATACTGGGGACGGTTTCGGGCTACTGGGGCGGGCTGACCGATATTCTGATGCAACGCTTTATCGAACTGCTCTCCTCCTTCCCCACCATTCCGCTCTGGATGGCGCTGGCGGCGGCTCTTCCCTCGAACTGGTCGGGAATACAGGTCTACATGGGCATTACGGTCATTCTCTCGCTGTTGAGTTGGGGGGGCTTGGCGCGTCAGGTGCGCGGCAAGGTACTCGCGACACGGGAGCAGGACTACGTGCTTGCGGCGCGGGCGGCGGGGGCGAGTCACTGGTATATCCTCATGCGCCACCTGCTTCCGACGGCGTATAGCCATATCATCGTCATCGCGACGCTCTCGATTCCGGGCATGATTCTGGGCGAGACCGCCCTGAGTTTTCTAGGGCTTGGGATTCGTCCGCCGCTTACGAGTTGGGGCGTTCTGCTAGAGGAGGCGCAACGGGTGACGGTGGTGCTGAACAGCCCCTGGTTGCTGATTCCGTCGCTTCCGGTGGTGCTTGTGGTGGTCGCCTATAACTTCGTAGGGGACGCGCTGAGGGATGCCGCCGACCCGTATGCTTCGTAATTGCGTGTAAAAAGCCCCTCCCGTCAGAAACGGAGATCGGCTAATTTCGAGTCCGCTTTGTGATATAATGAGGTAGTGTCAACTGACCATCTGTCCGCGTTACACAAAGGAAAGCGGTGCTGTCGTTATGTACCTCCTGAACATCCGAATACAAAATATCCGTTCACTACGAAGCCTCAAGTGGAATATGGCATCCCCCCGAATGGCTCCCGGGTGGCACGTCGTTCTAGGCGACAATGGCTCAGGCAAATCCTCTTTTATACGCTCCGTCGCTCTTGCTTTGGTAGGTCCCACTGAAGCCGTTGCACTACGACAAAGTTGGAATGATTGGCTAAAGAAGGATGTTGATATAGGTGGTATATCTCTCGAAATTAGTCGAGACTACGACTTAGATACTTACTCAGGTCGAGGCATACCACGGCATTCCTTGCTACCAATACGTTTGGATTTTATAAGAGATGAATGGGGGTATGCAGAACTTTCTACGCAACCACTCACTGTTGACCCCAAACGTCATGTGTGGGGCGGCAATAGCGGTTGGTTTTCTGCATCGTATGGGCCCTTTCGCCGCTTTTCAGGAGGCAATAAAGACTATGAGAAAATGTTCTACTCAAACCCGCGCTTGGCTCCCCACCTCTCCGCTTTTGGGGAGAGTATCGCCCTTTCGGAGAGCATCCAGTGGCTTCAAGATTTGAAGTTCAAGGAACTTGAAGAACCGCACAGTTCTGAAAGTAGACTCTTGAGCCAAATCACTAAATTCGTCAATCAGCGAGGCTTTCTGCCTAACAACACAAAACTCGAAAAAGTCTCTTCGGCGGGCGTACATTTCAAAGACGGCAACGGGTGCGAGGTTGCGGTGGAGGAGTTGAGCGACGGATACCGCTCCGTACTCAGTATGACCTTTGAACTCATACGCCAGATGTCGAAAGCCTACCACGGCGGGGAGATATTTTCAGAGGACAGCGCGAAAATTACCGTTCCCGGCGTAGTGCTAATTGATGAGGTGGACGCGCACCTCCACCCCTCATGGCAACGCAAAATAGGACTCTGGTTCCGCGAACATTTCCCTGCCGTTCAGTTCATCGTCACCACGCACAGCCCCTTAGTCTGCCAAGCCGCCAGCGTCGGAACCGTTTTTCGACTCCCCGCGCCCGGTAGCGACGAGAAGGCGGACTTCGTTACAGGAACGGATTTAGACAGACTCCTATACGGAAACATCCTTGAGGCGTACAGCACGGAACTATTCGGCGAGGGGACGACACGCTCGGAGGAGTCGCGAAAACGGCTAGAGAGGTTGGCGGAACTGAACATAGCGGAGATGGAGCGCGAACTTACAGTAGCGGAGCGCGAAGAGCAGGAGCGACTACGCGCTACTCTGCCAACCACCGCCCACGCGCTTACGGGAGCGATCGGCGCGAAATGATTCGCCTTCCCTCTGTCACTCTGCCCGAAGCGGCGCAAACAACGCTGACCAATTTGCAAAAAGTGGTCAGCGCGAAGCCGACGTTCGCGGAGCAGGTCGCAGAAGGAAAGCGCGAGTACGAACTTGCACGGCAGCGAACAGAGTTTAAGCCTATCCGCCAAACCCTAACGGATATGTGCGCGGGAGCGCGGAGGTGTCACTACTGCGAAGACTCGGCGGCTACAGACGTTGAACACATCCACCCCAAAGACTTCTATCCTAAACTTGTATTTGATTGGGAGAACTACCTCTACGCCTGCACGCGCTGTAACCGCCCGAAAAGCAATCGCTTCGACATCCATGCCCATTCTACAGGTGAACGCCTCTCCGTTCCCGCTCTGGTGAAAGCGACGGGCGCTCACCCCGAATCGGGCGACCCGCTCCTCATCAATCCGCGCCTCGAAGACCCAATGGAGTTGATGATATTGGATTTACGGGGTACGTTCTACTTTTTGCCGCGTACAGCAAAGGATTCTCGCGAATGGCAACGTGCAAGATTCACAATAGACTTGCTCCTATTGAACGAAGAAGATTTGTTGCCAACCGCTCGTGCGGAGGCTTATGGTAGTTACGTGGCGCGGCTGAAAGAGTACATTCACGACAAAGCCGCTGGTTCGCCCTCAGAGGCTCTTGTTCACAAGAAAGCCGCAATAAAGCGTATGCAACATCCCACCGTATGGCGCGAAATGAAGCGGCAACAGGAGCGAATCCCCGCGCTTCAAGAACTCTTCACGCTTGCGCCGGAAGCGTTGACTTGGTGAGCGCTTTGCATTGTGCATTGCCTTTTCGCGTATTTTCGCGTGTTTCGCGGTTAATCAAAAACACAGGAGTCCTTCTTTGAAAGAGTTACTAATCATGGCGCTAGGGCTAACGCTCATCACGCCGCAAATAGAAGGTTGGAAGCCCGCCCCTTACCCCAAAAAGCGGCACAAGTTCGTGGTCATCGCCCATCGCGGCGACCACACGCAAGCCCCCGAAAACACGCTGGAAGCCCTCCATAACACCATCGCGGACGGAGCCGACTACATGGAGGTAGACCTCCGCACCACGAAGGACGGGCATATCGTTATTATGCACGACTCGACGGTAGACCGCATGACCGATGGCAAGGGCAAAATCGCGGAGATGACCCTAGAGGAGTTCCGAGCGTTGCACATTGTGGATAGCCGCTTCCCGAACCGTCCGCCCGAACCCCCGCCCACCTTCGAGGAGATACTCCAAGCGGCGCGAGGGAAACTCTACTTCTACCTCGACTGTAAAGAGGTAGACCCCAAGCAGGTATGGGGCTTGCTCAAAAAGCACAAGATGGAGAGAGCCGCGCTCGTCTACACTTATGGCGACGACTGGAAGCGATGGCGGGAAGAGTGCCCGCGACTGCCGATAATGGTCAGTCCGCCCAACGGTGAGAAGACCCCCGAAGCCCTCGAAGCGTGGTGGAAGACCCAGCCTGTAGAGTTGCTAGACGGCGGCGCGAACGGCTACACCCGCGCTATGGTGGAGGCGGCGAAGCGGTGGGGGGTGGAGACATGGCCCGACATCCAGAACCCCGGCGAGAGCCCGGAACAGTGGGGGAAAGCCCTCGAACTAGGATTTCAAGGGCTACAGTCCGACCACCCCGCGCAGTTGATAGCCTACCTCAAGTCTATAGGTCGGTGGTAGGCGCAACGTTTTTTGCGTTTTGTTTGCCAATTCCTTGTAGGATAGTAACTACTCCGGCTGGCAATGCGACCTAACCCCCTGTCCCTAAAGAGAAGGGGGAACTCGTGCCGCTAATGAGATGACAGGGCGGTGTGGCACTAGGCTTTCGATCTTCCAGAACCGTCTTCAAAGCGTTGTTTTCGCACAGTCGGAGCCAC
>CAIJLM010000456.1 GCA_903821495.1 uncultured Chthonomonas sp.
CTGAGCGAGAGGGGGTAGTTTTTTGATGCGGACTTATACGAACTCCGCCAAGCGACCTGCCATTCCCGAACGACTTTTCGAGAGAGTGATAAGCCTTCCAATCGAGACCATAAAATCCGTCCGTAGGACGGGCGCACTTCACTGGCACGGGCTTTCAGCCCGTGACCAAAGCGGAACCCCCTGCCCAAACTAGGTAGAGCTTCACGTTACTTTAGATTGAGTAGCTCATCCGTAGCGAAGTCGCCATCCCTATCAATATCCCCTAAAAGCGCTTTGCGGAACTCATCTGCGCTGTTGCCGTAGCCAAACGTCCCCGTGCGATAGAGAGCGTGAAACGCCTTCACATGACCATCCATCCAAAGGACGTTCGCCGCGCCGGAGTGTCGGGCGTGCGTTGTAGGATAGTCGCTGGAGGGCGGCTCCAGATAGGCGTTGCCTTCGAGGGTGGGGGTGGCGTACTGCCATGTGTTCAGACGCGCCGAGTCCGCCATCTGCACGCTCTCGCTCACGTTCGCGATACCGGATAGAGAGATGGGCTGAACGTCGTAGTTTGGCGCGACTAAGGGGGAGAGGTAGTTGTAGTTATAACCGTATCCCGTGAGACCGAGCGTCGTGCGGAGCGAATTTGAGAACTCTGGGCAGACCTGAATCTGGGCGCTCTTCATGTAGGGGTAGAGTAGCCCTTCGCTCTCTTTGCGGGTCGCGCCATCGAAACTCGCCCACCAGTAGAAGCGTTTTCCAACGCCAAGCGTCTGCACAGGGAGAACGCGCTCGTCGTAGTCCTGCGCGTACATGGCGGCTCCCATGCCAATCTGTTTTAGGTTGCTGGCGCAGGTGGCTTGACGCGCTTTAGCCCTCGCTTGGGCGAAAACAGGGAAGAGAATCGCCGCTAATATCGCTATGATTGCGATAACGACAAGGAGTTCGATGAGCGTAAAGCCCTTGCGTCTCTGAGAGTGTTTCATGGTTAGTCCTTTCTGAAAACACAGAGGATGGGCTTCACGAGCAGTGGAGAGAGGCAGACGGAGGCGCAAAAAAACCATCCTCTAGGGGATGGTGATTGGCGCGGAGTGATAGGCTCTCTTGGTGTGAAAAAGCCTTTCCGTTACCATCACACCCTTAACTCGCGAAGGGATTCGAGTGATGAAGACAGGCGGGCATTCGGGCTTATCTCCCTCTCTGGGAAGATACACCGTAGCGGAACTGCGCCGGATTTGCACCGGACTTTCCCCAAACAACGCCGACCACGATAGTCGGCTCCTGTCACTGCAAACTATAGAAACGATACACCCGCATTGTAGCAGATTGGAGAGCGATAGTCAAGAGCGCGAAAAAATGCCGATAATCTGAAAAATTTCCCCATAACTAGCCACAATTTATAAATCAGGGCTTGACTCTGCTTGACGAATGTGATAAAGTCGTGAAGCGTGGGAAAATGGCTTTTCTGTACCATCCCCGCGCCAACTTTTACTATGCTTCACCGCGTCTCTACATTGTTACCAAAATAGAGTATCCGAGAGGGACAACAGAAGTCGCCTCCGAGATACCCCCTCACAAAGAGGCTCCAGTGCGCCTCTTGAAGATTGAATAGTAAACCGGAGGACATTCTATGAAGAAAGTGGCTTGTGTGATTGCATTGGCAGGAACCACCCTGTCTGGCGTTGCGCTAACGTCTGCAAATGCTTCACCCGAAAACGCGACCACGAACGGCTTGCGCCTGAGCATCCCGAACGCGAAAATTTTTACGAACGAATTCACCACGACGGTGGATATGCAGTTTCACAGCGGCGATATCCGCGCCGTAGAGCTCTTTGTAGATGGAAGCCTGCTGAAAAAGCAGGAACTCAACACCCAATCCGGGCGAGGCGTAGTTAGTTTCGCGCTAGACGGTCTCGCAGATGGAACCCACACGGTTCTCGTTCGCGCTCAAGACCTCGCCGGAAACTGGCTAATCACCTCCGCGAAGTTCAAGGTCGCTCCCGCGCCAGAGAGCGTCCTTGCAAGAGCGCTCTACCCTATACGCGGTCAGATGGTGCAGGGCGTGGTTCCTATTAAAGTGGAACTCGCCGACTCTATCCGCAACCCCTACGTCTCTTTCTCCATTGACGACGAATTTGTAGCGATAATGAACGGCGCTCCCTTCGCTTACGGTTGGGACAGCGCCAAAGCCAGCAACGGGCTTCATACTATCACCGCCGACATCTTCGACGATGTAGCGAAGATAAAGACCCTCAAAATTCAGGTCAATGTGAATAACGCGGGCGGTTTCACCAGTATCCAAAAGGAACCTGTCGCGCAAAAAGAGCCTGTCGCCTCCCCCGCGCTTGTTAAAATCGCCAATGCAGTTAGCGAGACCGCCGCGAAGTTCTCCTCCCCTACCTCCGGGCTGAAACTAGAAGGAAGCCTCGGCGACCTAGCGCGCTCTACCGCAGACTTCGGCGTGGACAGCGCCATGCGCGTGGCTAATGCGCCCTCCGCGAGAGAGTTCCACACCGCCGCCAAGTCAGGCTTTGCAAAACGCGATGTTCGCCCTCTCACAAACGCTACGCCCCAGCGCCTTGCGACGGCGGCTCCCGGCGTTATTGGAATGCTCTCTAACCCCGTAAGCATCGTCCGTCTCCTGGATACAGGCGCTCTTGACGTGGCGCGTACCCCCCTGACACTGCGAAATGTCTCCAACATCGCCTATCGCCCCGGAGACTCCACTCTCAAAATCGGCGCGATTCGCGAACTTCGAGGCTTCTCTTCCGCAAACATCGCCAAGCGCGGAGCCTTCGCCGTCTTCTTCGACAGCGCTCTCGTCAAATTCGACGCGCCTACCCGCATAGAGAACGGTATCGCGCTTGCGCCATTCCGACACCTCTTCGAGTTTGCAGGCGGAACCGTAAGTTGGGAGAGCGAATCCAAAACCGTCACCGCCTCGAAAACCGGTCAAGAGATTAAGTTCGTCATTGGAGACAAAGAGGCGCGTGTAAACAACAAGCCCGTCCAGATGGACAAAGCGCCCTTCCTTGATAGCGGACGCTCCATCGTTCCCCTCTCGTTCATTGGAAATATCCTGAACGTAGAGGTCTCCTTCGATAAAACCACAGGGCGTGTTCTTATCGAGAGCAAAAAGTACGCCAACCACTAATTGGCGCTAACCCCTTCCTGAAACGGAGAGGGA
>CAIJLM010000457.1 GCA_903821495.1 uncultured Chthonomonas sp.
CCGCAGACCTAGGAAAGGGGAGAGAAAATGCGCCCAGCGAAGTTGATTTTTGGTTTTCTGCTTTTTGTGTCACTGGTTATCAACGTAGTTCTCTATGTGAAGTTCCGAAGCCGTCGCCCTATTATCAAGGTGAACGGGGAGAACATCTCTAAGAAAGACGTAGACGACTACCTTGAGCAACAGAACCCAAATGTCAAAGCGATAATGGTGGAGCGAGTTCTGGTCAAATCGGAAGCCGTAAAACAGGGAATATGGCCCACCGAACAAGAGATTACAGACACCTATAACGAGAAAAAAGAGACCGACTGGCAGTTCGCCCGTAAGGTCAACACCAATCCTTGGATGGAAGCGGAAGAGAAGAGCGCTATTCAGTACGACCTCGCCCGTCACCGCCTCCTCACCAAAGATGTGCAGGTTGACGATGCGATGTTGAAAGATGAGTACGACATCTATAAAGGCGACTACGACACCCCCGACAAGGCGCGGCTACACCTCGCGCTTCTGTTTCGTAAAGCCCCCGTCGCCGATGTAAAGGCGATGCTAGAGAAGGTTCCGCAACAAGCCCCCGCAGACATCGTGCGCGCTTTTCCCGGTCAAGTCGTCTTTTTAGGGGATAAAGACGTATTCACCATCAAAAGAGTGTTCGGCAAGTCAGCCCCCTCTCCGCAACTAGAGGCTCTGTTTAGCCTAAAGCCGGGAGAGGTCAAGGAGTTCCCTGCGGAAGAGTTAAAGGCGCTAGGAGCGCAGACTATTCTCGCTCGCATGGTCGAAGTAGTTCCCGGTAAAGCCGCCGACTTCAACGACCCAAAAACGCATGAGAAACTCCGCATGGCGGCATCTCTACGCCGCGGCAAACCTTGGCAAGAGAAGATGTCGATGCTATGGAACAACGCCGATTTTTGGAGCGAAGACCCTTCAGACAAAGGCAATGTTGAGATGATGTTCTTCCCGGATAGAGCGGCGGCGGCTACGCCCAAACAGTAGATACAAATGGTATCGCGAATTGTGATTGTGCAAGGAGGGCGTAGAGTGGCAAATGAGATGATAGCGACGGCGCAAACAGGCGAAAAACCAATCTGGCGGTTCTGGGGACTCCTCGGACTGGCGTTCGCGCTCGTCTTAACGCTATACTGGAACACCTTCGCTTGGTGGTGGACGGAGTGGACGTGGTCGGGCAGTTTCTACGCTCACTCCATCTTCGTCCCGTTCTTCGTCCTTGTGATGATATATCGCAATAGGGAGAGCCTGCAAAGGACTCCTCTCTCTCACGCATGGGGGGGTAGCGCCCTCATCGTCCTCGCGCTTCTGCTTCTCTTCTTTGGCGAGAGGGGTTCCGTCGCTGTCGTCAAGTCCATCTCATTCGTTATGCTGATGTTCGGGACGGTCTTAATGGTGATAGGCGGAGGAAGAACGCGAGTTCTCTTCTTTCCTCTCATATTTTCAATAATGATGATACCGCTCATCCCCGACCAGCTCGTCAATCATGTCGCCTTCCCCATTCAGATAGCCTCAACGACGATAGCCGTCAAGTTCCTGAACCTACTCTTGTTGAGCGCGAACCAACAGGGAACTCTGGTCACGATGGAACACTATCGCATGGCGGTGGAGTTGCCCTGTAGCGGCTTCAAAACCCTGCTCTCCCTCACCACGTTCACAGCGGCGTTCGCCTACGTGATGGAGGGAGACGCTTGGCGCAGGTGGATAACGTTTGGCGTAACCCTCCCGATGAGCCTCCTCTTCAACGCTTTTCGCATCACCATGATAGGGATAGCGGGAGAGCTGATAAGCACGGAAGCCGCGGGTAAGTTCCACGATTACAGCGGCTTTATCGTCCTGCTCATGGCGTTCTTCTTTCTCTACACCTTTGCGCGTATCATCAAGTGCAAGCGCTTTCTGGGCTTGCCTATGAACGACGAGGAGGAGAAAAAAGAGGAAGAGTACTGGAAAGCGGTGAAATCGGGCGAGATAGAGCCGGAGCCGCCGCTCTACAAACGCCTGATGGCGCTTTTCCCATCCAGAGACGGTCTCCAACACGCCACAAAGCCGCTTCTCTGCGTAAATGCGATACTGATTCTCGCGTTAGCGTTGCACGGGCTTGTACCGAAACTGCCTCCCGCCTCCGCGCCCATCGGAAAACAGCAGGTTCCCGCAAAGTTCAATCATGACGGAACTGAGTTCAAAGTACAGCGCTGGGAAAACTACGATAGGCTGGCGAAGGATGTGGAGGAGGAGCTACAGCCTCTTCGCATCATTAACCGCCTGTATATTGGCAAAGGCGGACATGGCGAGCGCGTCCAACTGATGATAACCGCAGGAAACGGGCGCAAGGTCTTCCACGACCCGCACACCTGCTCTCTCGGCGTAAATGCCATGATGCGAGATATTCAGGTTCTCGATATTCCTACGAAGTGGGGAACGCTCAAGGTGTTGGAGAGCCAGTATCACGAAGTGAAAAAAGACACCTCCTACAAAGTGATGATGTTCTATGTGATGGAAGACCACATTATGCAGAGAACAGAGCAGGTTCGCAATCGCCTCTTCTGGCAGATGCTGTTCGGGGATAGCGGCAAGCCCTCCTACTTTGTCCGTATCTTGAACGACCAGCCCGGTGAAGAGGGCTACCACCGCGAAAATATGAAGCGCTTCATCGCAGGAATGTGGAACGAAATTGGCGGGGTATTGATGGGAAAAGAGCCTACCATCCCTGAACCTCTTGATTTCGACTCCGCCCGTAAATAACGCCCAAAACTCCCTTATTCTGGGCGGAGTCTGCGTCTTTCAAAACTTTATTTAGTAAAAAAGAGGAATTTCTAACCACAAGTGCGAATCCAAACAAAAATAAGCGCGTAAAATATGGAAGAGGAGACTCGCCTCCATGAAAAACACCCCCCGCATGGAGTTTCGCCGAGCGTTAGTCGCCCCAAAACAGGCTGGATTCACCCTTATTGAACTGCTCGTGGTCATCGCCATCGTCGCAATTCTAGCGGCGCTATTTTTTCCTGTGTTCGCGCAGGCGAGAAGGCGGGCGTACAGCGCAACCTGCGCGTCCAATTTGAGACAAGCGGGTGTCGCTTTTGGAATGTATACGAGCGATTACGATGGGCTATACCCTATCGCGATAGACCCCGCAGACCGCGACACCCCTCAGATATGGGACTCCTTCCCTCCCTTTAAGGCGCTTATTCCGCAACTGCCTTGGTTGCACGAAGTTCTACAACCCTACGTTAAGTCGAAAGAACTCTTTCACTGCCCCGCCGACACGGGTATTGGCATCGAAGACTTTACAGGGCAGGTTCTGAACGCCAAGCCAACGAGCTTTGGCAAGTACGGAACGAGCTACCTCTATCGAACCGAAATTGCAGTGCGCGGTCTGCACGACAGCTCTTTTCAGGAGCCTTCAAACGTTAATCTCTATATGGATGGTTCCGGAATCTGGCACGGTAGCGGGCGCTCAGATGAATCCATCGGGGTTTCAGAGTGGTACAAAAGTAATCCAGACCTGCAAAACAGGCGCTTTAATACCCTTCACGCAGACGGTCATGTAAAGAGTTTAAACTTTCAACAACTGGATAGACTGTGGAGCCTCCCGCTCTAAGCATTCACGTTTCGCAACTTGAAATTCGGCGTTTCGCCGCTAAAAACACCCAACAAATCATCCAAAGGAACAGGTTGTAATTATGTCCGATTTTAATGAGGCTACTCGCCGTGTTTCTGGCTTTGCGC